>PAZG01000001.1 GCA_002715445.1 Flavobacteriales bacterium
TTAGATGATGGTAGATATCATAAAGTAGCCAATTTAATTGGAAATACTATGAAGTATCATCCTCATGGAGACGCTTCTATTGGAGATGCTTTAGTTAAATTAGGTCAAAAAAACCTCTTAATTGATCCTCAAGGTAATTGGGGTAATGTTTTTACAGGGGATAGAGCAGCAGCAGCTAGGTATATTGAAGCTAGACTTACTAATTTCGCACTAGATGTATGCTTTAGCCCAAAGGTTACAGATTGGGAGTCTTCCTATGATGGTAGAGGTAAAGAGCCTGTTTCTTTACCTATGAAATTCCCAATTTTATTATTTCATGGAGCTGAGGGTATAGCAGTTGGTTTATCTACTAAAATCTTGCCACATAATTTTAATGAGATTATTGATGCTTCAATTAACTTTTTAAGAGGTAGAAATAAAAAAATTAAACCAGATTTCCCTTCCGGAGGTTTAGCAGATTTTTCTAATTATAATGATGGTCAAAAAGGTGGTAAAATTCGTGTTAGAGCTAAAATAGATAGAGGAGAGGGAAAAAATAATTTAAAAATAACAGAGCTTCCTTATGCTGTAACTACAACCAGTTTAATCGATTCTATTATTAAGGCGAATGATAAGGGGAAAATAAAAATTAAACATATTGAAAATAATACTGCAGAAAATGTAGATATAACTATCATTTTACCAAATGATGTATCAATTGATAAAACAATAGACGCTCTATATGCTTTTACAGATTGTGAAATAACTATACACCCATCAGCTTGTGTTATAGAAAATGATAAGCCAATATTTACTAGTATAAGTAACATACTAAGGGTTTCAGCGGAAAACACTAAATCTATTTTAACTAAAGAATTATCTATACAATTAGGTGAATTAAAAGAGAAATGGCACTTGTGCTCATTAGAAAGAATATTTATAGAAAATAGAATTTATCGTGATATAGAAGAAGTAGATAATTGGGATGATATTATTAAAACTATTTTCAAAGGTTTAAAGCCATATGCTAAAAAATTATATAGAGATATTACAGATGATGATGTTATAAAATTGACAGAAATAAAAATCAAACGAATAAGTAAATATGATTTAGAAAAGGAAAAGGAAAAAGTAAAACAAATTGAAAATTCTATTCAGAACACAGAAAAAAATTTAAATAATATTATTGATTATACTATTGATTATCTAAAAGATTTGAAGAAGAAATATGGTGGAGAAAGAAAGCGTAAAACTGAAGAGAAATTATTTGATAATATTGTAGCTTCAAAAGTTGCTATCGCTAATCGTAGGTTATACGTTAATCGTCAGGAAGGTTTTATAGGCACTTCTTTGAGGAAAGAGGAGTTTTTATTTGAATGTTCTGATATTGACGATATCATTGTCTTTAGAGAGGATGGAAAAATGTCTGTAACAAAAGTTTCTGCTAAACAATTTATTGGTAAAAATATAATTCACGTTGGATTATTTAAGAAAAATGATTTAAGAACAATTTATAATATGCTTTATAGAGATGGGGGTACTGGTAAAAGTTATATTAAAAGATTCCCTGTTAAAGGGATTACTAGAGATAAAGATTATCAGTTAACTACACCTAATTCTATTGTTTTATACTTTTCTCATAATCCTAATGGAGAAGCTGAAATTATATCCATAATACTTAGAGCTAAAGCTAAATTAAAGAAGTTAAAATTTGATTTAGACTTTTCTTTATTTCAAATTAAAGGAAGAGGGGTAAGGGGAAATTTAGTTACTAAACATTTTGTAAGAAAAGTAGAGTTAAAAGAAAAAGGAATTTCTACTTTAGGTGCGAAGAAAATATTTCTTGATTCTTCTATTAACAGACTAAATGATGAAGGAAGAGGAAGATTGTTAGGTGAATTTTCCGCTGATGAAAGAATATTAGTTGTCTCAAAATCGGGATATATCAAGTTATTGACTTATGATTTATCAAATCATTTCCCAGATGATTTATTAATTATAGAAAAATTTGATCCTAAAAAAATAATGAATTGTATTTATTATAATTTAGATAATAAAACATATTATTTAAAAAGATTCAAATTAGAAATTAATAATAAAGAAAATTATTTTTTACCTGATAAAAAAAATATTCAGTTAGAATCATTTTTTTTAAATAATGAGTCCGTAAAATTAGTATTTAAAGATTCAAAAACTGGTAAAAAAAGAGATGATATTGTTATTAATCCAGAAAAATTTATTTCAGTTAAAGGAATTCAAGCGCTAGGAAAGCAATTGTCAAATAAATCTATTAAAGAATTTTCTCTGATTAATAATGAAACTAATTATGATAATAAGGGAGAAGAAATTGATTTAAATAAAAATGATGATCAAGATTCAAATAATAACAAGCAAATTACAATGAAATTTGATTAAATATTTTTTATATTATTTTTTGTTAATAGATTTGTAATATAATGATTCAATCAAATTTTATAAAATTTTTATTTTTATTTTCAATTATTTCTGTCAAATTATTTTCACAGCAATTACCATTAAATACTCAATACATTTATAATCCAATTGTTATTAATCCAGCATTTTCTGGTATTTCTGAATCTTCTAGTATTATCTTAATGAATAGAGCACAATGGAAAGGATTTTCTGAAGATGAAATTGCAACTACATCTATTTCAGCAGATTATATATTAAATAATCCTCAACATGGTATTGGGTCTATGATTTACTCTGATAGAACTGGCGCAATAAGTCTTAATGGAATTGATTTAATGTATTCTTTTAAATTTCCAGTTTTCTCTGATTATAATTTATCATTTGGTATTTCTACAAATTTATATCAATATGTATTTGATGATAATTTGTTTCAAACAGCATCATATGATCCCATTATTAGTGGTGAAATTCATAAAAAGGTAAATTTTGACTCTAATTTTGGATTTTTATTATATGATGATTTTTTATTTTTTGGTGGTTCTATTGTTAATATGATACAATCAAATGTTATTGATAATTATAATAATCTTTCTAATCCAAATCAGTTAATTAGAAATTATTATTTTTTTGGAGGTTATAATATTTTTAATAAAGAGACAAAAATAGGATTTGAGCAAAGTTTTTTATTAAAAAAAACTGCTTTTACAGATTTTCAACTTGATATAAATATTAAAACAATTTTTAATGATATTTTTTGGTTAGGTCTTGGATACAGAAATAATAATGAAATTATTGGTTCATTAGGTTTTAAATATAATAGATTTTCAATTGTTTATAGTTTAGACTATAATTACGGTGAAATAGGATCTTATTCAGGTCCTTCTCATCAGTTTGCATTAATTTTTTATTTAAAGAAAGGCAATAATAAAGATTGGAAAAAAGATTTAAATCTAATAAAAGATTATTAAAATTTATATCTAGCAGTTGGCTCAATATCTAATTTAGAAAAATCTCTTTTTAAATATTTAAAATACCCTGTTAAAGCAATCATAGCTGCATTATCTGTAGAATATTGTATTTCAGGAGAAAAACTTCTGATTTTAAATTTTTTTTCTAAATTTTTAACTTCTTTTCTGAAAAATTTATTTGATGCGACTCCACCTGCAATAGCAATGTTTTTTACTTCCGTTTCTTTAATTGCAATAATTAACTTATTAATTAAAATACTAACAATTCTTTTTTGGATAGAGTAGCAAATTTCATGTATATTATTTTTAATAAAATTAGAATCATTTTTTTGTCCATTTTGAATAAACCTAGATATATTGGTTTTTAGTCCACTAAAACTAAATTTTAAGCCGCTAATTTTAGGCTCAGGAAATGAAAACTTATCTTCTTTATTAGATAATTCTGCCATTTTTTCAATTATAGGTCCCCCTGGATAGCTAAGACCTAACATTTTAGCAGTCTTATCAAATGCTTCACCAGCAGAATCATCAACTGTTTCTCCAATAATTTCCATTTCATATATGTTTTTCACCAGTACAATCTGAGTGTGACCACCTGAAACTGTCAAACATAAGAGTGGAAAATTAATTTGATTATTNTTTATAAAATTTGCAATTACATGAGCTTTCATGTGATTTACTTCAATTAAAGGAACATTTAATGATAATGAAAGGCTTTTAGCAAAAGAAGTTCCAACTAACAATGAGCCAAGTAAGCCTGGACCTCTNGTAAATGCGATTCCATGTAGTTGATTTAAACTGATATTTGCTTNTTTTAAAGCTTGAGATACTACTAAAGTTATGTTACATTGATGNTTTCTTGANGCTAATTCTGGTACTACACCTCCAAATTTTTGGTGAATTTTTTGACTAGATACAATATTTGATATAACTTTATTGTTATGAGTTACTGCAGCTGATGTATCGTCGCATGATGATTCAATCCCAAGTATATAAATGTTTTTATTATGTTTCATCTTGTAAAAANATAATTATTGAATCTAAATAAATTTAAAAAATATATTGCTTTATTTTCAACCTATTTAATTAGTTTATTTTTATTATTATTTCTTTTAGTAAATAGCCCCTTTATTCAATTTAAATTATTTAAACATTTTTCAAAAAAAATAGAAAATAAATATTCTATTAATATTAATTCTGATCAGTTTTATTATAATTTATTTACTAATAAGTTGACTACAAAATTTTCTATTACTGATCAATACGGTCATGATATGATTTATTTACCCAGAATTTTATTCGAATTTGATAATAATTTCTTATTAAACAGTGATTTGATTATTAAAAAAATAGATATTNTNTCTCCTGAATTTAATATTCAAAAATACTCTGGAGATGAAAAGACTAATTTTGAAATATTTATTAATAAACTCAATAAAAGTGAATCATCTTCTTTCAGTTCTATTGAAATTCAAGAAATTAATTTTAGGAATTGTTTGTTTACTTTTCATCATCTTAATAGCTCATATAATCACACAGATATTTTACTTAAAGAAATAAATTTTATTCAAAATCAAAAATTATCTTTTGAGCATATTTCTATTTTGAATGGAAAAAATAATTTATTGTTTGATTTCAATCTTGATATTTTAAATAAACAATGGTTTTCTAATGTGTTTGAAAGTGCTTTAGATATTAATAATTTTGATCCAAGTTTGAATGGTTTAATTTATTTAAAATCTACAATTCAAGCTGTTGATAATCAAATAACTTCAAATGATTTTGATATAAATTTTAATGGTTCTAATATAAATGGATATTTTAATTTTGATTTAAATAGTAACAAATTAAATTTTAATTTAAATGAGTTATTTTTTCTTAACAAAGACTTAAATGAACTTACTCATAATAAATTTAAAAATGAATTAAAGAATTTTAATTATTTAAGTTATCAAGGAGGTTTTGAATTATTTAATCAAAATTCAAGTTTTAATGGATTGATAATCACTCAATATGGAGATTTAAATTTAGATTTTGTATGCAATTTTGATTCTTATTCTTTAAATAAAATTATCTATTCAGGATTTATTAGTTCTAATAACTTTAAAGCAGGAGAATACTTAAATAATGACTTATTTGATAAATTATCATTACAAGTTTATTTAGACGGTGATCTTATTAATTCAAAATTATCCACAAATATCAATCTTGAAGATGCTCAACTAGATTTTAATAATCATACTTATAGTAATATATCTTTTAATGGAAATTTTTTAAATAATTATTTAAATGGAAAGTTGAAAATTATTGATAGAAATATAAATATGGATATTGATGGATTTGTTGACTTTAGAAAAAATCTTCCTCTATTAAATTTAAATTTAAATTTAAAAAATATAAATTTTGATGAATTAAATTTAAATAGATCTGTTAGAAATTTTTCTGGAAATATTTATGCTAATTTTTCTGGAAATAATTTTAATAATATTCAAGGAGATTTTTATGGAAAGAAAATATCTTATTTTAACAAAAAAGAAGAATATATTAACAATATTGAAGTTTCCTTTTCAAAGGATGAAAATGAAAATTTTATTGTTTTAAATTCTGAAATAGGAAATGGAACATTTATTTATAACTTTGATTATAAAAAATTATATCCTAAAATAAATGATATTTTTTATTCTTACCTACATGATAAAAAAATAGACTATACTGGAGATGATTTTTTTGATTTCAATCTAGTTTTAGATGATGCCTCATTCTTTACTAATTTATTTTACACTGATATTGATTTAGGTAAAGTGGTGATATCTTCTGATTATAATCTTGATAATAATTATATTTTTAACGCTAATATATCTGACATAATTATTGATGATAATTATTTAAATAATTTTAAATTTCAATTATCTGGATATGAAAAAGAATTAGATTGTAATATTTATTTAAATCAATTTTCTAATAAAAATTCTACTTTTTTAGATACTTTACATTTTTCTTTAAATTCAAATAAAGGAAATTTACAATATGATTTGAATTGGTTTTATAATGATTCTTTATTGTATAATGGCTCTATTTCAGGGGAGTATGTATTTCAAAAAGATTATAATGAATTACGGTTTTCAAAATCAAAATTTTATTTAGCAAATAAGTTATGGAATATTACAGAACAAAGTGTTATTCGAGCAAAGAATAATAATTTTACATTAAATAATTTTAGTATTGAGTCAGCTAATGAGAGAATTGATATCTCTGGTTTTTATGATAAAAATCTAAAAATTTATTTTGATTTTTTCAATTTTGATATAAATCTTTTAAATTATTTTAGAAAACCTGATGCGTCAAAATTCGTTGGAAGATTAGATGGTTCTATTTGGTATAGTTCAGTTTCTAATCCCTTTGGTGGTTATTTCAAAATCAAGGACTTTACTATGAATAATGTTTTGTTAGGTGAAATGATACTAAATGCTCAATCAGATTTTTCTCGTTCTTCATTATTTTTAAATGCAGATATAAAACCTTATGACACTCATAAAACACTAAACTTAAATGGGTCTATTTCTCTAGAAAAAAATGATATAGATTTTATTGCAAATTTTAATGGTTTTAATACTAATTTTTTAGATCCTTTATTAAATAGTATTTCAAATCCTAAAGGAAGTCTATATGGAAAAACACGTTTTTATGGCCCGCATGATAATTACATGATTGATGGTTATATCAATGTTGATTCACTAAGTTTTAAGGTTCCTTATTTAAATACTAATTATTATTTAAGAAATTCATATCAAATTCTATTTGATAGAGATAATATAATTTTGGATTCTATTACTTTTTTTGATAATAAAAATAATACATCAGCATTATTTTATGGTAAAACTAATCATTCTAACGCGTTTAGAAATTCATATTATGATTTTAATATATCTTCTGATAGTATTTATGCATTAAACACAAATATATCTCATAATAATTTATACTATGGAGATGTTTTTGCTTCAGGAGATTTGTTAATTTCAGGTTCTCCAATTGGTATATATTTTGATATAAATGCAAAATCAAAAAAAGGAACAAAATTTAATATTCCCCTATCATATTATTCTGATATTGAAGAGAACAAATTTATCAAATTTATTAGTGATGAAATAAATGACTCTATCATTAATAATGATAATAATAATAGTGAATATTCATTTTTAATGGATTTTGATTTGGAGATTACACCTGAAGCGCAAGTTAAGTTAATCTATGATGAAAATATTGGAGATGTAATTGAAGGTAATGGTAATGGAAATTTAAGATTAGAAATTGGAGAAGATGGTCTTTTTAAGATTTTTGGTGATGTAAACATTGAAGAAGGTGAATATTTATTCACTATGCAAAATATAGTAAATAAGAATTTTAAGATTGAAAACGGAGGAACTTTACACTGGGATGGAGATCCATATAATGCTGATATAGATTTTTTCGCTAATTATGTAGCTAATAGTTCATTAAAATTATTAGATAATGATTATAGTTCAAATAATAGGTTACCTGTTATTTGTAGAATGCACATGACTGAAAAATTACTTTCACCAAACGTAGATTTTATTATTGATATACCAAATGCTACTGATATCGCAAAGGTAAAACTAGCTCAATTAACAGATTCTCAACAGAAATTATTACAGCAATTTGCCTTTTTACTAGTTTCAAATAGTTTTTTAGTTGATGATAGTGGAGAAGATTTTCTTAATAATAGTTTAACTGTCACAGGAACAGAGTTGATTTCTAATCAATTATCAAATTGGTTATCTCAGACTACAGATGATTTTGATTTAGGTTTTAAATGGATACCTGGTTCTAGCGATTCTTTAACTACTGATCAGGTTGAAATTGCGTTTTCACAAAAGTTTTTAAATGATAGATTAACTATAAATGGAAATGCAAGTAATGCAAATACACCTGAAGCACAAGCTGTAACAAGTATAGTTGGTGAAGTAGATATTCATTATAATCTTGATAAATCAGGAAAAATTAAATTAAAAGTATTTAATAGAGCAGATGCATATGACCCCTTATATGGTGATGAATTTAGATATGAACAAGGTATAGGTTTATTTTATAAAAAGAACTTTGATAGTTTTTTTGAGTTATTTAAAAAAATTAAATAGTGTGCCCTAATCTATTTTTTTTTGTATTTAAATATTTTATATTATGCTCATTTGGCTCACATATAATTGGTACGTTTTCAACAATTTCTAAACCATATCCAATTAGTCCTGCTCTTTTTTTTGGATTATTAGTTAACAACTTAATCTTATTTACATTTAAATCTCTTAATATCTGAGCACCAATTCCATAATCTCTTTCATCTGCTTTAAAACCTAACATTAAATTAGCATCTATTGTGTCAATTCCTTTTTCCTGTAACTTATAGGCTTTCAATTTATTGCTGATTCCTATTCCTCTTCCTTCTTGATTCATGTATAAAATAATTCCTTTGCCTTCCTTTTCAATTAATTTTATAGAATCTGATAATTGATCACCACAATCACATCTCAGAGATCCTAGTATATCTCCCGTAAAGCATGATGAATGTACTCTTACTAATATAGATTCGTTTTTTTTCCATTTTCCTTTTACCAATGCTAAATGTTCAAGATTTGATTGCTTATCTAAATAACTAACTAAATTAAATTTACCATATTTCGTAGGCATTTTAATTTCTATAATTTTTTTTATAAGAGATTCATTTTTCAATCTGTATGAAATTAAATTTTCAATAGATATTATTTTTAAATCAAATTTCTCAGCTACCTTAAATAACTCAGGTAATCTAGCCATTGAACCATCATCATTCATTATTTCAACAATAACGCCTGTAGGATTTAGTTTTGCGAGTTTACATAAATCAATTGCAGCTTCAGTATGACCACTTCTTCTTAAAACCCCTCCTTCCATTGCTTTAAGTGGAAATATATGGCCTGGTCTAGATAGTTCTTTAGATTTTGTATTAGGATTTGCTAGAGCTTTTATTGTTTTACTTCTATCCATTGCAGATATACCTGTTGTGCACCCATCTCCAATTTTATCTACGGAAACCGTAAATTGAGTTTTTAATGGATCACTATTTTTCCCCACCATTAAATCTAAATTTAAATCATCACATCTTTTCGATGTAATAGGAACACAGATTAAACCTCTTCCTTCTTTAATCATAAAGTTGACCATTTCAGTGGTTATTTTATCTGCGGCAGCAATAAAATCACCTTCATTTTCACGATTTTCATCGTCAACAACAATTACAATTTTTCCATTTTTAATATCATTTACTGCATCTTCAATATTATCAAGTTTATGTTTTTTCATTTAAATAAATTGTTAATTAGTTTTGTTGATTTTTGCCAGCTAAATTTATTTTTAACAAAATTATATCCATTTTCTCCTAATTCAAATCTTTTTCTTGAATTGTTCAATAATTTAATGCATGAATTAGCAAAATCAATTTCATTATTAGCAATTATTATCTCATTTTTTGTTGCTTTAAGTGATTTGTTAGCAATTTCAGTAGTTATACATGGAATTTTCATAGACATTGCTTCTAACAACTTATTTTGAAGACCAGACCCTATAAACATAGGTGCAATAAAAATGCATGCATCATTATATACTGTTCTTATATCATCAACGAAACCTGTCACTTTGATTTTTGAATTAATATTTTTTAAATTTTTAACTTCTGAATTTGGATTTGAACCTGCAATGATAATCTCAAAATCATGTTCTTTTTTATTTATTATTGGAAAAACTTTTTCACATATATATTTAGCAGCTAAAACATTTGGAGGATAGCTCATATTTCCTACAAATAGTATTTTTTTATTAATTTTTAAATTATTTTTTTTGAAATAATTTGTATTAATCCCATTTGGGACAACAAATATTTTTTCTTTATCTGTATGTTCTATATGATTTTTATCAAAATCAGAAATAATTGTATGGTGATTAAAAAAGTTAAATATATTTTTTTCATATTGTTTAACTCTATTGTATTCAAATTGAATTAAATATTTCATTAATCCAGTAGAAATAGATTTTCTTCTTTTAAGCCCTAATGAAAAAGAATCCATGTAATCTAAAATTTTATTATGTTTATAAAATTTACAATATTCTGATGATCTAATTAATTGGCAATAAATCCAATCAGGATTTATTATTTTAATTAAAGTATCAATTTTTTTTTGTGTTTTAAATGAGTAGTAGTACGAAACCTGAATAGGTTTTTTTTTGAAAAATGAATGGTAAAAGACATTAATTAATCTTTCTAATTTTGTTGTGTTGAATGTATATAATTTATAAATATATTTTTCAATATTGATTTTTTCATCTTTCTTTTTTTCTAGGCAAATTAAATATATTTTATGAAATTTTGATAGATATTTTATTTGATGATAAATTCTTAATTTATCTCCTTTATCTAGAATATCTGGCACTCTTGGTGTAATGATTACTAATTTCATTAAAATATTATTTTATTCCATTGTTTTATAACTTTCTCTGTGCTGAAATTATTTTCTATTAGTTTTTTTCCTTCTAAACTTATTTTTTTATAAAGTTCTGAATTAGTATGTAATTTTTTAATTTTATTATAAAAATCTATTTCATTATCAGCAATTAGTATATTTTTTCCATTTATATATGGTATTCCTTTTGCACCTTTTGTTGTACTAATTATAGGAATTCCTAATGCCATACCTTCTAAAATTTTTATTCTTATTCCACTCCCAGAAAATATAGGAACTATCATTACTGATTTATTTTGCATATATTTTTTTGCATCAATAATAGTTGATTCAATAATTAACTTGTCAGTAGACTTTATTTTAATTTTTTCAGGCATATTTTTACCAGCAAAATAACAGTAAACAGGCATTTTTTCTATCTCAAATTTTTTCCAAACTTTTTCAATAAACCAATTTACCCCCTCAATGTTAGGCTTCCAATCCATAGATCCTAGGTGAAAAATACTGAAAATATTATTTATTTTTGATTCGTTTACTTTAAATGAAACTGGTAAAACTATAACATTTTTATTTAGTAATTTATTAAAATATTGTGAGTCATTTTTTGATATGCAACATAAAAAATCTGATTTTTTACATATATAATCTTCCCATTTTTTTATTTGTTTTTTAATAAAAAAATAAATGAATTTTTTAAATATATTGTCATTATTTTTTATTAGGTCATTCCAAATTTCATGCTCAATATTATGTGTCCTAATTATAGTTTTACAATTACATTTTTTTTGAATATCTTCCAAATATACTGCAGGAAAAACTCCTTCAAATAAAATATATTCATATTTCTTTTTATTTATTATAGTTGTAATCTTTTTTGATATATTTCTTGAATAAAATCTATCAGCTTGGTAGCTATTTACAGAAAATAAACTTTTTGTTAATTTTAATAAACTAAATTTTTTTTTAATATTATAATTAAAATCATTCTCTGTAATATTATCTTTTTTGTTATTTAAACAAATTACATCTGTGTCGTAATTTTTTTTTAAGTCAAGATATATTTTTTTAGAAGCGACACTTCCACCATCTAGAGGTTTTAAAATACTTTTATGACATATTATTAGAATTTTCATTATTTAAATTTATTTTCTTTATTTGAAATATATATCATAGTTAAACCGATAATTAAAAAAAGAATTATTGGTAACCACATTCCTGTAGTTACATCTAAAATATTTTCTCTTACCAATCTGTATCCTGTAGTTGTGATAATGTAGAAAAATAAAAAAATAACTATTGAATAAATCACTGGTAATCCAAAGCCTCCTTTTTTTATAAATGAACCAATTGGTGCTCCAATCAATAACATTATAATACACGCCAAAGCTTCTGTATACTTTTTATTTAATTCAACTTTAATTTTATTTAAATATTTTGTTTGTGATTTTATTTCATTTTCAGTAATTAATGAAATATGTTGTTTTTTTTGTAATGGATTTGCAACTTGAAATTCGATTAATTTTCTTTCCTTTTTTTCTAACTCAGTTTTTAACGAATCTTTAAGGTAATTTAATTCGCTAATATTCATTGTTTTAGCTTTATCATTAAATTTTTCTCCGTCAGTTCTATTTAATAAAAATGAAGATAAATCAAAATTCAAATCATATGATTTGAATTTATTTGTTGTTAAGCAATTATTTTTTTTTTCTTTATCAATACAATTATGTTCTGATAAATTTGCCCCATTAATAAGTTTTATATTCAAAATATCTTCTTTTTTATTATTTTGAATAATAGCAGTGTCGGCTATATATATTGTATTTATTGATTTATTTTCATTGTGATCTAGAATTGTAATGTTTTTAAAAGTTATGTCATCTATTTTTTTATCAATTTTTATACTATATCCATCTAAATCACTAAAAAAAACTCCTTCTTCTAAATTAAAAGCTAATTTTTTATGAATAACATCATACATCAGAGTTATATTTTTTAAGTTACTATATGGAATAATATGATTGGAAAATAAAAATGAGAAAACGGAGATAAATAAAGTAACAAAAAATAATGGTTTTATTATCTGATAAAATGATATTCCAGATGATTTTATTGATATTAATTCATTTTTTTCAGATAGTTTTCCTAAAATCATCATCGATGACAAAAGAACGGATAATGGTAATGCTATTGGAACTAAGTTAGCTGAAGCATATATAATTAACTCTAAAATTAAACTACTTTCTAATCCTTTTCCAATTAATTCGTCTAGATATTTCCAGAAGTTTTGCATAACCAGTAGAAATAGGACAATTGAAAATGTGTAAAAAAAAGGTTTTAAAAAAGATTTAGTTAAAAATTTATTTAAAGTTTTCAAATGAATTATAAGTGTGATTATTAACTTAAGAACCGATTCTTTTCATTAGGGCATTCACTTGTGCTTCCCAAAGATTAGTGGAATTTTCTTTTTCATCCTCATTTTCAGCAAAATCAGTAACAAATAATGTTACATCATTTGTTACAGGGTCAACTTCAATTTTAAATTCAAAAAAAGTTTCTTCATCTTCTTCTAACCATCTAAATCTTATTAATTGATTATTTATTTTTTTTAATAATTCCGCCTCTTCTTCAGAATCGTCCCATATAAAAGTATAAATATTACCACTCCAATTTACATTGTCTGCAAACCATTCAGATAAACCATCTGGTGTAGATACTGCGTTGAATAAAACACTAACAGATGATTTGATTGGAAATTCTAAAGTATACTTTATCATTTGATTTTTTATTTTAGTCAATATAGTAATATTTTAATTTTTTCATGCTTATTTATCCTATTTCTTTATTTTTATTAAAGTTTTAAATTTTATTACTATTTAATGTTATTTAGATTTTCTTTATTTTTTATAATATCTTCTCTAATTAATATTTCCTCTCAGGACATCAAAATTAATATAGAGCTTGAAAGTATTAACCCTTTTAAACAAAAGTCTTTATTTGTTACAGATAAAAACGTAAATCTTCCATATAGTACAATAGATTCAATAAATCTCATTTTAAATAAAGTTAATACATTAGAAATTTCTGATTTTTCATTAGATCAAAATCCAGATCAATTTGAAATCTCAGTTTATAATTTTAAAGAAAATCAAATAGATCTTCTAAACGAAAATTTCTCAAATTTGTTAATTGATAATCAATTTATTAGTACTTGGAGATTATATCTTCATTTTAAGTATCATGATCTATTATCTCAGTACATAATATATAATAAGAAAAGTAACTTTAAATATGATGAAATACCATATTTTTTATCTGAAGATTTGTATTTAAATTACTCTCATGAAAATTATGATTTTCCAATATTTAAAGATTATATATATCATATGACTTTATTGATGGCATCAAGACATAATTCTATTTCACCTAATAAATTTTTTATTAATTCATTTATTGATTATGCTAAAAATAATTTAGAAGAAAATTTGTTTGTTTATTGCTCATCAAGATTTGTTTATGAGCATATTGAAACTATAGATGATCTTCTTTTTAAAGATTTTGTTAATCAAATGAATAATTATAAATCTTTTGAATTTTATAAAACTTTTCTAATTGAAGAAAATGAAAAAAGTATTAAAACTTTAACAAATAATGAATATGATGATAAATTTGATAAAAAAGAATTCTCATTTTATTTAGAAGATTTAAATGGAAATTTAAGATCGTTAAGTGAATTTTATGGAAAATATTTATATGTTGATTTATGGGCAAGTTGGTGTGGCCCATGCAAAAAGCAATTTAAATACGTAAAAGAGTTAAAGAAAAAATTTAAAAGAAAACAACTTAAGAAAATAAAATTTGTTTATATATCTATTGATAAAGATTATTCAGCATGGAAAGAAACTATAAAAAAATATGATATTGAAGGAGAACATTTTATTTCTCCTGCAAATAAATTAAATAATGCTAGTGATTTTTTTAATATTTCAAGTATACCCAGGTATATAGTAATTGATCCAAGCGGTAAAATAACAGATTCAGATGCTATTAGACCTGGTGACCCAGATATTAAAGAATTTTTATTAAAATTAATAGATTAATAATTTGGNAATTTGTAGCGAGGGGGAGATTTGAACTCCCGACCTCAGGGTTATGAATCCTGCGCTCTAACCAACTGAGCTACCTCGCCAAAATAGGATTCAAATATATATTTTTTATTTTTGAAAATAATCATGATGATAAATAAATTAAATTCTCTTATAATATTGCTATTGTTTTTATTTTCATGTAAAAACTCATCAAAAACAGAAAATGAAACTGTTAAAATCTTTAGATATAATGAATCAACAGGAATCACTTCTTTAGATCCTATTGAATCCTCGAATAAATCAAATATTTGGGCAGTTAATCATTTATTTAATGGTTTAGTAGAGTTTGATGAAAATTTAGAAATAATTCCTTCTTTAGCAAAAAAATGGTATGTATCATCCAACAATCTTAAATACACCTTTATTTTAAGAAATGATGTATTTTTTCATGATTCAAAATTTTTTTCTAAGTCTAAAAACACTAAAACTAGTAGAGCAGTAGTAGCAAAAGATTTTGTTTATAGTTTTAATCGTTTAAATAATTCTTCTGGACATTGGGTAAGGAATTTTATTTTGGAAGATGGTGTTTATGCTGAAAATGATACTACTCTTATTTTAGAGCTAAAGCAACCATTTCCTTCATTTTTAAGTTTGTTAACAATGAAATACTTTTCTGTTGTTCCTCATGAAGTAGTTGAAAATTCAGATTTTTCCAGAAATCCAATTGGCACTGGGCCTTTCAAATTTAAAACTTGGAAGGATAATGTTAAAATGGTCTTATTAAAAAACAATAATTATTTTGAAAAAATTAACGGAGAGGATTTGCCTTTTTTAGATGCTATAAATATTTCATTTCTTAAAAGCGAGGAATCTATATTCATTAATTTTATTCAAGGAGATTTGGATTTAGTTTCTGGTCTATCCCCAATATTTAAAGAAGCTTTTTTAAATCTTGATGGTGAATTAAATAATAGATATAAAAACAAATTTAAATTATATAAAACACCATATTTAAATACCGAGTATTTAGCAATTAATTTGCAAAAATGTATTTTTGATTCTAGTCCATTAATGGAAAAAAAAATGAGAGATGCTATAAATTATAGCTTTGATAGAAAAAAAATTGTTAAATATTTAAAAAATAATATTGGTTATCCGGCAAATGCTGGAATTGTACCATCAATTTTGGCAAATTACTCCGTTAATGGCTTTGAATATAAACCAGATACTGTATATGATTTATTAATTGATTTAAATATAGAAAAAGATATAACTTTATACACTACTTCTAGTTATTTAGACATTTGTGAATATTTACAATCTAGTTTTTCTAATTTCGGAATAAATTTAAATATTAAAGTAGAACCATCTTCAATTTTTAAACAAAAAGCTTCTGAAGGAGAATACTGTTTTTTTAGAGCTTCCTGGATTGCTGACTATCCTGATCCAGAAAATTATTTTTCTTTATTTTACTCTGATTATAAAAGTCCAAATGGTCCTAATAAAACACATTTTTCAAATAATAGATTTGATGAATTATATAATAGTTCCTTTTATATTCATGGTAAAAATGAAAGAGATTCTTTATTTAAATTAATGGAGGATTTAATTTTGAATCAATCAACTATTGTGCCTTTATACTATGATATGGCTTTAAGATTTGTATCAAAAGATATCGAAGGATTATCAATAAACCCTATGAATCTTTTATCATTGAAGAAAGTAAAAAAATGAGTGTTCCTAATTTTTAAGCTTTATATCACATTTTATTAATTTATGATCGGATATTTTAGTCTTAATTGATTTAAAATTGTGACTTATTAAATTTTTTTCGTGAAATATATAATCAATTCTTAATGGTATTATATACTTAAATGTTGTTCCAAAACCATAACCTGATTTGGTAAAAGCATCATTAAGATTAGTTGTCATTTTATTATAAGCATATGAATGAGGAGAGTCATTCATATCTCCACATAAAATAACAGGGTGTGGAGAATTAGAAATATTTTGATTAATTATTTCAATTTGATTAACTCTTATTTTGTTTCCTTCATTAATTTTTTGAATTTTTTGAATTAGGTTATCTTTTTCATTTATCTGAATTGATTCTAGATGCATGTTATATATCCTTAGAGTATCATTATTTAAAATAATATCCACATATATACAATTATTTGACTTATTAGATTTTAAATCAATAATATTAGAGTTAATAATTTTTTTATTTGTAAGTATAGTTGTACCTAAACTATTGTAAGAAAAATAATTTTGCTTAATAGTTTTATTTTCTAGATCTGAAAACTCTTGTAAGCAAATTATATCTGCTTTTTCATAATCTAATAATTTAGTAAACTCATCTTTTAATATTTCTCTATTTTTTTTATCCCACCCATTATTTACGAAATTTCTAGTATTAAATGATATTATTTTAACTTGACCTTCGATATTTTTATTAATTCCAAATATTTGTATTTTTTTTTGAAGGTGATCAAGACCGAAAATTACAACTACTGTAGATATTAAAAAGTATGTTCTTTTAAATAGTATCCAGTAAACAATAAAAAATAAATTAACTAATAAAACAGGGTGGTATAAAAGAGTAATTAAACTAAAGTATCCAATCTTTTCAGGGTTGATTTTTGAAGCTAGGTATATAACTAATATTAGTATTACAAAAAAAATATTTATATATAAAATAATTTTATTAAATATATTTTTGTTTATCATATTTATTTATAATTTGATAGGGTATCTTTTTCTTTTTTAGATAAACTTGAATATCCAGACTTTGATATTTTGTCTAAAATTATATTAATTTTTTTTTCATCAGATTTTTTTCTTGCATTATATTCATAATCTGATTCAATAGATTTATTCTTCTTTTTCTTACTCAAAAAATGTGATTTAAAAATATTAATTATTTTATTAAACATATTTTTGGATCTTATTTTATACAAATATATATATAGAAGGCCATAAAAACCACCTCCTAGATGTGTTACGTGAGAATGTAAATTTTTAAAATCAAATATAATAGGGAGAATTACAATAATTATTGTAATATATTTAATTTTCACTAAAAAATTAATGTTAAAAATTTTAAATGAGTAATTTGGATTGAATGATGTTATAGCAAACATTATAGCATATACTGCTCCAGAAGCCCCATAATTCCATGATTTAATCATGTATTGATAATTATCATATTGTGTAATTATATTGTTGAAAATAATTAAGCAAATAAATGCGAATAGACCTCCAATTACATATAAATAAAATAGTTGATTATGTCTAAAATATTTTAAGAAAATTATTCCACATATATATATAANACAATAATATTACTAATTATGTGTCCAGGATTTATATGAGTGAATAATTGAGTTATTAATGTCCATGGATATTTTATAATTACATTAAAGTTCGTAGATGATATAAAAAAATTAAGTGTTTCTATTTGATTAGGATTGATATATTCTAATTGAATTAATGNCCTTAGAAATAAAAAAAGGAGGATATTAACTATAATTATTAANCCTAAAACATTATTTATTTTAATAATGTTCATTAGTAATAAATATTTTTAATTTTCCAGTATAAAAATATAATTAAACCAAATACCATTCCACCAACATGTGCAAAATGAGCAACACCACTATTTGGGCTACCATAACCTAAATATAACTCCAATAATCCATATCCAATAACTAAGTATTTTGCTTTGATTGGCATGGGGGGAATTAATAATAATATTTGAGTATTTGGATAAACCATACCAAACGCTAAAAGTATTCCAAATACTGCACCTGATGCACCATACATAACACTACCAGNACCTCCAGCAATAATCATATGCAATATAGCGGCTCCAATTCCTGTTAATATATAGTAGCTTAAAAATCTTTTTGAACCCCATCTATATTCTATTTGTCTTCCAAACATCCAAAGAGCAAACATGTTAAAAAATATATGCATTGGATCGGCATCATGAATGAACATATGAGATATAAATTGCCATACTCCAAAATTATTATCATTTAAGTCATGTAATGCTAAGTAGTCATATATTGGAGATGAAATTAAATAACCAGAGACACTATACGTATGAAATATATTTATACATAAATATAGTATTCCATTGATTATAAGTATATTTTTAATAACGGGGGGGATTTGCATTCTATTTACTAGCATATTCAAATATTTNTTTTGGTTCAAAAAGTACTGCGCATGGACTTCCATCTAAACTAATAAATGGAGATTCACATTTAAATAAAGATCTAATTAATTGTAACATTTCTTTTTCACTTAATAATCTATTTTTTTTCATACAAGTAGAATATGCTACTGATCTTGCTATTTTTTCATGTTCCTTTAAATTTATATTTATATTATTATTTTTTATTTCTTCAAGGAATGATTCTATTTGTTCTTTTGGTTCTTTAGAAACAATTGAGGATGGTGTTGACATAATTTCAACTTGAGTATTATTTTTAATTTTGAAATCATATCCAATTTCGAAAAATATTTTTTTATTTTCTTCTAATAAATGTATATCTGATGCTGATAAATCAATTGATATAGGACTTATAAGAACCTGATTAACAATATTTTCATTTTTTAATGCTTTTATTTGATTTTCAAAAATTATTCTTTGATGAGCTTTTTGTTGAGAAATTATATATGTTGAAACTCCTGATTCACTATTATTTATTGAACAAATAATATAGTTATTTTGAATTTGAAAAATATTATTAATTTTAATTAAAATCTCCTCTTTTAATTCACTTTTGTCAATATTGAATAAGTTCTCCCAATTATTCGTATTATCTGTATTTAGATTAGATTTAAAAGGATTATAATTAGAATTAAATTTAATTTTAGGTTCAATGATATTTTTAGGTTTATAAGATGGAAGTTCAAAACTATTTTCTGTTTCAAAATCAATACTTGGTAAAATATTAAATTTACCAATTGATCTTCTACAGCTGGCGGATAGAATTGAATATATTATTTTTTCATCATCAAATTTAATTTCAGTTTTTGTGGGATGAACATTTACATCAATTCTTGTTGTATCAATTTCAAAAAATATAAAGTATGATAAATACATTTTTTGTTTTAATAATCCTTCAACAGAATTTGAAATAGCGTGGTTTAAATAAGCTGATTTAATAAATCTATTATTTACAAAAAAATATTGTTCACCTCTTGTTTTTCTTGCAAATGAAGGCTTTCCTAAATACCCATAAATATCAACTACTTGAGTTTTTTCTTCAATAGGGACAATTTTTTCTTCAAAATTTTTTCCAAAAATTGAACATAATCTTTGTTTTAAATTGCCAGATTTTAAATCATAAAGTATTTTTTCATCGCTTGTTATTTTAAAGTTGATAGAAGGTTTGGAAATAGCTGCTCTAAAAAATTCATCAATTATATGCTTTGTTTCAACTTTATTTGATTTTAAAAACACTTTTCTTGCAGGAATGTTGAAAAATAAATTTTTAACTTCAATTGATGTGCCATTTGAGAAAATTATTTCTTCAGAACTTATTAATTTCCCCTGATCGATAACTATTTTTGTTCCTGTTTCTTTTTTTTCTTTTTTTGTTTTTAATATAATTTTTGAAACCGATGCCATTGATGCAAGACCTTCTCCTCTAAAACCTAAAGTATGAATTTTAAAAATGTCTTCTGTTTTAGATATTTTAGAAGTCGTATGTCTTTCAAAACAAGTTTTTGCATCATAATTATCCATTCCAATTCCATTATCAATTACTTGAATTAAGCTTTTTCCAGCTTCTTTGATAATTAAATGAATTCTTGTTGCTTTTGCATCAATTGAATTATCTATTAATTCTTTAACAACAGATGAAGGCCTTTGAATAACCTCACCCGCAGCAATCTGATTAATAACATTTTTTGGAAGTAATTTTATTGTTGTTCCCATCAAATTAATATTTTGTAAAATAAAAAAATAAACTAAATATTAAAATTAACATGATTATATATAAAGTTAACCTTGACTTAGATTTTTTCGCTCTTCTTTTAAAATAAATAGTCGATTCTTTATTTTTATCTGATTCACCTCGCTTATATGTAAATTTTTTATTTTTTTTTAATTTAAACATATATTTTCCTAATTTTTATCTTGGCGTATGCATAAAATAGTGTCATAATTGGTGAGATAAGGTTGAAAAAACAGTAGGGTAGATATGCAAATGTACTTACTCCTAAAATTCCATAATGATAAGCACCACACGTATTCCATGGAATTAATACAGAAGTTACTGTTCCCGTGTCTTCTAGGGTTCTACTCAAATTTTCAGGTGCAAGATTTCGTTTTTTATAGATTTCTTTATACATTCTTCCAGGGACAATAATTGCTAAATATTGATCAGCAGCAGTCATATTAAAAAACAAACAAGTTCCTGCAGTTGAAGCTACTAAAGAACCGTCTGTTTTTGTATTTTGCATTATTCTTTTTGCAATACTTTTTAAAAAACCTGATTTTTCCATTACTCCTCCAAAAATCATTGCACAAATAATTAGCCATATTGTATTTAACATTCCCTTCATTCCCCCTGACTCTAATAAGTCATTACCAATACTAATTTCTCCAAACATAGATTGGATGATTGCTTTATATGATGCTATGTAAGAAAATGTATCTTCACCAGAGATTAGTAAAATCGTGTTTTTTTGAAAAATAAAAGCTGTTATTGCGCCCATTATAGTGCCAATAAAAAGTGCTGGAAATGGTTGTACTTTTTTAATTATTAAAAATATCATAATTATTGGAGTAACAAATAAAAAAGGAGAGATTTCAAAATTTTCACTAATATTATTTAAAATTAAATTTATTTCAGTCTTATCTATTTCTCCAGAAAATTGAAAACCGATAATTAAAAATATAGTTAATGAAATAATTATAGATGGTAATGTTGTATATAGCATATATTTAATATGTTTAATTAAATCTACCCCACCCATTGCAGATGCTAAATTTGTAGTGTCAGATAGTGGTGAAATTTTATCACCAAAATATCCACCTGATATTATTGCACCTGCTGTTAATTCTATTGGAATTCCTAAAACTTTTCCAATTGAAATTAAAGCAACACCAATGGTGGCAACTGTTGTCCATGAGCTACCAATAGCAGATGCAACAATTGCACAAATTATACATGTTGCAAATAAAAAAATACTAGGATCTAATATTTGAATACCATAATAAATCATAGCAGGTATAATTCCTGAAATTAACCATGTTCCAGCTAAACTTCCAATTATTAACAAGATTAATATTGCATTCATAGATGATGAAATACTTTTAATTACACCTTGTTGTAAATCATCCCATTTATAGCCAAAATTTCTGGCAACTAGTACCCCAAACATTGCGGAAATTATTAATGCAATTTGATTAGCCCCTGATGTTGCATCATCAGAAAATAAAATCACGTTTAATGACAGTAAAATAATAAGTAATAATATTGGGGAAAATGCCCAAAGTATACTAATCTTTTTCATTTACAAATTTAATTAACTCATAATATAATTTACTTGAAGGTAAACCTACAACATTAAAGTAGGATCCTTCAATTTTATTTATCCCAATTAAACCAATCCATTCCTGAATTGCATATGCACCTGCCTTATCTAAAGGATTATATTTTTCAATATAATAATTAATTTCCTCCTTATTTAATTTTTTAAAACTCACAAAAGTTGTATCATGGAATGTTATGGACTTATTTATACTTTTAATAGTACATGCTGTTGTTACTTTATGAGTTTTTCCAGATAGTTTTTCTAACATTTTAAATGCATCTTCTTTTGATTTTGGCTTCCCAAATATTTCATTTTCTACTGATACAACTGTGTCGGCACAAATTAATATATCTTGTTTATTTAAGTTATTAAATGCTTCAGATTTGAGNTTAGAAATAGAACATGCTACTTCTTCAATACTTTTTGAAAAATCAGCTTTTTCAACAAATTCTATTTTTTGAATTGTAAATTTTAATCCAATTTTATCTAGTATAGATTTTCTTCTAGGAGATTTGGAACCTAGAATAATATTATAATTTGATAAATTAGTATTTAAATGCTTCATGTTCCCAGTCATTATTTATTCTCAGTACCTGTTCAATTACGTCTCTTACGCAACCTTCACCACCTTTGTATGATGAAATAAAGTCACATGCCTCTTTTACTTCATAAACTGCATCATTTGGACAACTAGACACATAAACTTTTTGAATGCATTCTATATCAGGAATATCGTCACCCATATATAAAGTGTTTTTAATATTTAAATTATTCTCAGTTAAATAACTTTCTAAAATAGGTAGTTTATTATGTGCGTTTAAAAAAACATTTTTTATACCTAACTTATTTAATCTTTCTTTTATATTATTTTCTTTTCCCCCCGTAATTATAGCAATATTATAGCCTTTAATTAAAGCTAATTTTAATGCATAACCATCTTTTGCATTCATTTTTCTCATAAACTCTCCACTTGGTAGTATATATAACCCCCCATTTGTTAGCACTCCATCTACATCAAATACAAAATTTTTAATATTTTTAAATTTTTCTTTATAATTCATCATCGTTTTCCATTATATATTCAGAAATAAGGCTATAAATTTTAGCGTATTTATTTTTCTTTTTTTTTGATAATAAATTTAGGTGTTTTTTTATTGTACCTAAATCTTTTCTTATAGCTGGTCCTGTTTGGTTATTAGTTGGTTTATATTTAAATGCATTATTAGTTGTTTCTAAAATTAGTGATTTTAATAAAATAAAGTCTATTTTTTCATCTGATAAAAGTTCTTCGGAAATTGAATATAAATAATTAGAAAAATTGGATGAAAAAACCGCTGAAAGATGAATTAATTTTCTTTGTTTAAAATTGAAATTAATTACATTATTTGAAATTTTAGTAAATAATTTGTTTAAGTCATCTTTAAATTTATCATTATTTGCTTCTATACAAATAGGTATTTTTTTAAAATTAGCTTTTTTATTATTTGTAAATGTTTGTATTGGCCATACAACACCATAGTATTTAGAGCAATTTTTTAATAATTTTATATCTGAACTACCTGATGTATGAACAGTTGCGATTTTATTTATTTTTTTTGCGATAATTTTTATTTGATCATCAGGAACGCAGATTATTATCAGATCTGTTATTTTTGGAATTTTTAGTTCTTTATAAAATTTTGAATTAACTTTTTTAGCTAATTTATTTCCCGTTTCTATATTTCTACCATAAACACCAGTAATATTGATTTGATTTTCATTTAATGAAGAAGCAATATTATATGCTATTTTTCCCGAACCAATGATATAAATATTTTTCATTAATTATCGTTAAGTATTATTGAAATATAACATAAAATTAGATATTTTTGTAATTCAAATTCATTATTTATTGAAACCAATTTTAAATTTTATATTTTCATTAAAAGCATCAGTTTTTTTACTCTGCTTATTGGCTTTTTCTATGGCAATTGGGACTTTTGTAGAGAATGATTATGGAACTGAAGAGGCAAGGATATGGATATATAATGCTTGGTGGTTTGAAGTTATATTTATCTTCTTAATTTTCATATTTATTTTTAATATTTTTAAGTTTAAGTTATTAAGACTTTCCAAATTACCAGTACTTTTTCTTCATATCTCATTTATTGCAATATTAATAGGAGCTGGAGTAACAAGATATATTTCACAAGAAGGTTTGATGTTAATTTATGAGAAAGAGTCAGAAAATAATTTTTTTTCAACTGAAAAATATTTTCAATTTAAGTTTGGATTTAAATCTTTATATGATAATAATAATTGGAGGTTAGATTATGATTTAGAAAGAAAATTATTATTAACACAAAATCCTCCTCCAACTTCTTGGTTTTTATTACCATATTTAAGTAAAAATAAAAATAATTGGAGTAATAAAATTTCTACTAATGATATATTAGATGTTGAATATAACAGATACAGTATTGGGGATTTATCAAAGCAAGAATATGATAATAAAGTAAGTCAAATAAATAAAACAAATCCTGAAATAAAGATAAGTTATCATAATTTTATTGCTGATTATGAGTCAAAAATCTCACGGAATCAATTTGTTTTTAAAGATATTATAACTGATGAAATCACTGGAGAGTTAAAAGCATTAGAGTTTGTTTTTGAGGGCATGAATTCCGAATTAATTTTATTTGGAGAACAGAAAGAGATTAGTGGTGTTGTTTTTACATTTTCTGATAAACCAATTAAAAAATCTGAAAATACTACAGTTCCTTATTTTAATGTATATTTTGCTGAGATTGATTTAGAAGACGTCAATAAAAAATTATTTAGTGATAATTTATATTATCAGTCAAATAATATTGTTGAATATATGCAGATGCAAAATCAATCCAATAAAGGAGAAATTAAAAAATACACTCCAGCAAAATTAACTACCAAAACCTTATATGTTTTAAAATCTATAAATAACTCTAATATTTACTATAAAAATAAACCTGAAGAAGCTGATTTACTACAAATAAAAGTCGATTACATTAGAAATAACATGAAATTTGACACAATTATTGATATAATTGGAGGTAGGACAGGTTTCCAAGAAAGAGAAGTATTTTTTTCTCTAGCTGATGATTTAGTAGTTAAGACATCTTTTGGTTCAAAAAAAGTTAAACTTCCCTTTAGTGTTTATTTAGATGATTTCCAGTTAGATTATTATCCTGGANNTAATGCTCCAGAATCATATGCTAGTGAAGTTATTATTGATAAGAATAAGTATTTTTACAATGATAATGACTTTGTTCTTGCTGATAACCCTGAAGANGCTTTATCAAAATTAAATAGTCAATTAAATAAAAATTTAGATNTAACTGAATTATATCAGAACAAAAAGTATAGAATATACATGAACAATATTCTTGAACATGGTGGATATAGATTTTATCAATCTTCCTATGGTTCTGATGAAAATGGTGATTATACAGTTCTTTCTGTTAATCAAGACTCTTTAGGTACAAACATTACTTATTTTGGTTATATAATGCTAGTTTTATCTGTTTTTTCAGTTCTGTTTTCAAAAAAAACAAGATTTAACATTTTATTAAATAAATTAAAAAAAATAGCTAAATCAACTCCTTTATTTTTCTTAATCCTTTTGTTTTGCTCTTTTTCAAATAATCAAAATTCTAATATAGTAGATATTTCAAATAGTAGTGATTCGTCAAGAGNTGATAGTGTAATACANCCTTTTGATGAAAATAGTTTATTTANTAGTTTAAATATAATTAACCCTAACAATCCTGATTTATTTAATGACCTATTAATTTCAGCAAGTCAAGAAGATGTTACTAAAGGTAGAATAAGACCATTTCATACAAGAAGTTCAGAGCTTCTAAGAAAAATTTATGGAAAAGATAAAATAAATTATATCGACAATTTAAATGAAAAGAGGAAAATAAATTCCTCTCAAGCTATAATTAGTATGATGTTATTTCCTAATGATTGGTATAAAGCTTCTATAATAAAATTAGGTAAACATGAAAAACTNAAAAATTTATTNCAANCTGATAACAANTATATAAGTTATCAAGACTTTTTTGATANTTCTTTATTAATTCAATTTCCATTAAAGAAAGAACAAAATTCANTCTTTCTTTCCGAAAATTATGATACTTTAATATATGATAAGATTTTTAGTTTTAACAATAAAAATAAAACTGATATTAATGTNTTTTATGANAATAATGTACTAAAAATAAGATCTGATTATAAATTATCATTTATGGTNCTTAATGACCATAATAATAATAATTATGGACAAACTGGNTTTGTCAGNATTAACGACACAGTAAATNTCATTGAAAAAACAGCTTTTACTATTACAGAAAANCANGAGACTCTAACTTTTNTTTTAGANATTGTTCCTGATTCAAAAGATAAAATAATTGACGATTATGAAATNGCTTTCGCTAAAAAGCCACACTTAAGATCTACTTATGATAAAGAAATTTTAAACCTTCAAGAAAGGAAAAGTATTTGTGAATATATTTTTTCATCACTTTTATTTTCTTCATTAGATAGTTCATATAATTCAGCAATTCATTTGAACTTCTTCCCTCCAAATGTTGTCAAATATGATGAAGATTTAAAATTGAAAAAATTAAAAGAAACTCAGTGGGTAGTAGATAANATAATTGATACAAATCAAGATGAAACATTTTTTAGTTTATACAAAAAATTAATTTTAGAACAAAACTATAATGATGCTGAAAAATTAGTTGAAGATTTAAAAAAATATCAAAGAACTAATGCAAACNTAATTTTGCCCTCAGTTAAAAAAGTCAAATCGGAAATATTTTATAATAAAATTAACCCTTTTCACTTTTCTAGATTAGTGACAATTTACCTTTTACTAGGTNTTTTCCTTTTAATTTCAACAATAATTGAATTATTCTATTCAACTAAAAGAGTTCTTAAGTATATTATAAAATCCCTTAAAATAGGAATTTATATAGCATTTATTTTTCATTTATTTTTCTTAGCTCTTAGGTGGTATATTTCTGGACACGCCCCTTGGAGTGACGCTTATGAATCTATTATTTATATTTCATTTGCTACTATTTTATCAGGAATCGTATTTTCTAGAAATTCTAATCTATCTTTATCAGGTTCAGCTATTGTAGCATCAATATTTCTAATGGTTGCTAATCTTAATTGGATTAACCCTGAAATTACAAACCTGGCACCAGTTTTAAATTCTTATTGGTTAATGATTCATGTTTCAATAATTACATCAAGCTACGGTTTTTTAGCATTAAGCGCATTTTTAGGCTTTTTATCATTAATTCTTATGNTCTTTCTTACGCNATCAAACAAAAACAAATTAGATAAAGAAGTCAATAGAATTCACTCTATAAATGAAAGGTGTATGATGATAGGCTTATTTTTATTAACAGTNGGTACTTTTTTAGGNGGAGTTTGGGCCAATGAGTCATGGGGAAGATATTGGGGATGGGANCCAAAGGAAACTTGGGCATTAATNAGTGTCGTCATATATTCAATTGTTCTTCANATTCGTTTTATATCCATTAAAAGATTTATTTACATTTTTAGCGTTGCATCAGTTTTTTCATTTTATTCAATAATTATGACATATTTTGGTGTTAATTTTTACTTAAGTGGTTTACATTCATATGCTCAAGGAGATCCAGGGCCAATACCAAATATCNTGTATTATTCATTAATTGTTGCTTCTTTAGTTTCTATATTTTCACTTTATAAACACCAGTTTATTTATCTTTCAAAAGATAATCTTAAAAGAANAAAGGAATTAATTAAATTTACTGTGTTAAATTTTGTACTAATTTTTATTTTTATTCGTTCAATATTTGGTTTACTATGAAATATATAATTTGTTTTAGTATTATGTTTAATTTTTTTTCATGTTCACAGGACATTAATAAACAGAACTTAAAATCATTGCATGATTTTAAAGCAGAATTAATTAATGGAGATATTTTAGATTTTAGCAAATTTAAAGGTAAAAAGGTGATTATTGTTAATACTGCTTCAGCTTGTGGATTAACACCTCAATACAAAGGTTTAGAGTCAATTTATCAAGACTACAAAGATTCAGGNTTTGAAATAGTAGCATTTCCTGCAAATAATTTTGCTAATCAAGAGTCTGGNTCAAATGAAGAAATACAAAATTTTTGTNNTAACAANTATGACATAACATTTACTTTAATGGCAAAAATTGATGTAAAAGGTGAAAATATTCATCCTATTTANAAATGGTTAACTNCNAANGAATTAAATGGAAAAATGAATTCAAGTGTTAAATGGAATTTTCAAAAATATTTAATTGATGAAGATGGCAATTTNATTACNTATTANTATCCGTATACTTCTCCAACATCCAAAAAAATAACANATTGGATAAGCAANTANAAAATCTTGATATNTTAGTTTTTGGAGCTCATCCTGATGATGTNGAATTAGGNTGTTCTGGAACAATTATGTCTCATTTAGATTTGGGNTATTCAATTGGTATTATTGACTTAACAAGAGGAGAATTAGGTACTAGAGGTTCTGCTGAGCNAAGAGATAAAGAATCTGAAAATGCTTCNTCATTAATGGGTATTAATTTTAGACTTAATCTAGGATTAAAAGATGGTTTTTTNAATAATGATGAAAATACTCAATTAAAAATAATTAGTCANATTCGAAGACTAAAGCCAAAAATAGTTATTGCTAATGCTAAAGAAGATAGACATCCAGATCACGGTAAAGCATCAAATTTAATTAAAACATGTTGTTTTTTATCTGGACTTCCAAAAGTTGAAACAAAATTTAATAAAATAAAACAGNTTCCNTGGAGGCCAAATAATTTATTTTATTANACCCAATTTAATAATGTTGAACCTGATTTTTTAGTTGATATATCAAATTNTATGAANAAAAAATTAGATGTAGTAAAATGTTATTCTTCTCAATTTTATTCACCTAAATCAACTGAACCNGAAACAATAATTTCTAAAAAAGGATTTTTAGATAGTGTAGTNTATAGATCCTCTGATTTAGGAAGAATTATTGGAGTNGATTATGCTGAAGGATTTGTATCTGAAAGATATATTTATGTTGATNATTTATTTAANATTAAATANATNAAATTACATTAATACTAAGTAATTTTTGATTTTCAATAAAACCTTCTAAAATATCATTTTTATTAATTTTNCCAACACCTTCAGGAGTNCCTGTNAATATTATATCCCCTTTTTTTAATGTTATGTATTTTGATATATGAGAGATAATNTCATCAATATTATTAATCATATTTTTAGAATTTCCTTTCTGTTTTATATCTCCATTAATTTTTAACATGAACTCAGTATTNTCTAAATTGATTTTATTTTTACTTATAAATTTNCCAACTGCAGCAGAACCATCAAATGCTTTAGCTTTTTCCCATGGTAGTCCCATTTTTTTTAAATTTTCCTGAATATCTCTAGCGGTAAAATCAATTCCTATTGATATCTCGTCGTAATATCTATTAGAAAATTTTTTTTGTATAAACTTNCCNGTTCTATTAATTTTAACGATTATCTCAATTTCATGATGAATTTCACTAGAAAAATCNGGTAAGAAAAAAGGTTGATTTTTTGAAGGTATTGAAGTTTCGGGTTTCAAAAAAAANNTTATTTCNGAAGAATATTTATTATTTAATTCTTTTATGTGTTTTTTATAATTTCTTCCAATACAAATAATTTTCATATTTCTCTGTTNACATCAAAAGATTCTAAATAATCTGCTACTTTCTTTAAGAAACTNCCACCTAGTGCACCATCAACAACTCTATGATCATATGATAATGATAAAAACATTTTATGTCTGACAACAATTGCATCCCCATATTTTGTTTCAATTACAGAGGGTTTTTTTTGTATTACTCCTGCAGCCAGAATGGCAACTTGAGGTTGATTAATGATAGGTGTTCCCATAACGCTACCAAATGTACCAACGTTTGTAAAAGTAAAAGTTCCACCATTTGTATCATCGGGTAATAACTTTCCATTTCTAGCTCGATGTGATAAATCATTAACAGATTTAGTTAGACCAATTAAGTTCATGTCACTGGCATTTTTAATTACAGGAACAATTAAATTTCCTGATGGTAGAGCAGTAGCCATTCCAATATTAATTTTTTTATGTTTTATAATTTGATTCTTACCAACTGAGATATTAATCATTGGAAAATCAATAATTGCTTTTGCAATTGCTTCAATTATAATGGGAGTAAAAGTTATTTTTTGATTTTCTCTAGCAATAAATTTTTCTTTTATTTTATTTCTCCAAATGACAATATTTGTCATATCTACTTCATTAAATGATGTTACATGCGGGGAAGTGGCTTTGCTCATAACCATGTGGTCTGCAATCAACTTTCTCATTCTACTCATTTCAATAATTTCATTATCAGATGATTGAGAAAAGTTTATTTCTTCTTTGGCTATTATTTTTGGAGTGTCATTTAATATTTCATTTGATTTATTTTCATTAATAGATTTTTCTTTGTTTTTAATATAAAATAATATATCATTTTTTGTAACTCTATTATTTTTCCCGCTACCGTTTATTTTATCAAGCTCATCTTGTTTGATACCTTCCTTTATTGCAATATTTTTGACTAACGGTGAGTAAAATCTATTTTCACTTTTTATAGATAAATTAGTTGTATTATTTTTAATATTCTCTATATTACTTTCTAGTTCCTCTACAATTTTTTCTTGTTTTTCAATTGAAATATTATCATTTAATTTTTCTTCAAAATTTGATTTTTTATCTGAATTTTCTGATTCAGTTTCAATAATGGCTACAACTTCTCCAACTTTAACAACATCATCTTTTTTAAACTTTTGTTCCAATAACACTCCTTTTACAGAAGAAGGTATCTCAGAGTCAACCTTATCTGTAGCAATTTCAATTACACTTTCATCTAATTCAATTTGATCTCCAACATTTTTAAGCCACTGAATCACAGTAGCTTCAGCTACACTTTCGCCCATTTTAGGCATTATTAATTCTACTTTAGCCATTAAAAATTAATTTATATCAGTCAACAAAATTAGTTAAAATAAACTAATATTATTAGTAAATAATTTCACCTTTAGATTTTTTAGAATCACTACCTAAAACAAAAGTACTTTTATTAGATGCTATTTTAATACTAATATTGTATTTTTTTAAAAAGTCCATTTGATTAATAATGTCATTAAAAGCAATGTTTTTTGAGCAAAATATTATTTCATTAATTTCATGATTTTTAATTACTTCTTCAATTTTTGATATATAGCTATTTTTGCTCTGAGATGATTTTTTAATATTAATATGTTTAACAAAAGAAATTTTAATTTTTTTTGAAATTAATTTTTTTATTTCGATGAACTCATCTCTATTACTAATGATTCCTATTCTTTTTTTACTTTTCTTAAAGTTTTTCACACCAATAAATTCAAATACTTTTCTATAAGTAGAAAGTGATATAATTGACCAGATTGATCCAAATAGAATTAAAATTCTTGAATTTCTATAGGTTTCAGGTAATAGAGCATAAACAATTAATATAACTATACTACCTAATGTAGCTCCCTTAATTAGTTTCTTAGATGTAAATGGTTTTTCATAGCCTTTTTGAATATATATACAAAGTATCCAAATTATTGTACAGATGGGAATTGTAATCGACATAAATTCATCAGGTAATATTTTTTGTTCCCCAACAATTTCTAAAGAAAATTTTTCCCAGTAAATTTTAAAATAAAATATGCCAAAATAAATTAAAAGTGTATCAATTATAGCAATACTCAAATCATTTAAAATTCTTTTACCAATTGATAGTAACGCTCTAAAATAAATTGCAATATTTATTAAAAGTGAGAATATAAATGCATTTTTTTTATGAAAATGCTTGTTTGCAAAAATAATCATCGCCTTATAAAATATAAAAACATAATTTATACTTGATTTTTTAGTGCTTTCCCCTTTATAATGTATTATTTTTGTCTTTGGGAAATAGTAATTTTTAAATCCAGATTTTTGAATTCTATATGATATATCTATATCTTCTCCGTACATAAAAAAATCTTCATCTAATAATCCTATTTTATTTAAAACCTCTTTTCTAATAAATAAAAATGCTCCTGATAAAACATCAACTTCATGTATTTCTTCTTCATCAAGAAATTTAAGGTGGTAGGTTCCAAATTTTTTTGATTTTGGAAATATAGTACTTAAACCAAATATTTTATAGAATGCTACCATTGGGCTTGGAAATGATCTTTTTGATTCAGGAAGAAATTTACCGTTTCCATCAATCATCTTTACCCCTAAACTTCCTGCTTCACTATTTTTTTCCATGAATGATATACATTTACTTAGAGTATCTTCTTCTATTATTGTATCAGGGTTGAGTAATAAAACATATTTACCTTTAGATTTTCTTATTCCTTGATTATTTGCTTTTGAAAAACCAACATTTTTTTTGTTTTCAATAACTATGCACTTTGGAAATTCATTTTTAATCATATTAACTGAACCATCAGTTGAATTATTATCTACAATAATAATTTCTATTTTTAATCCCTTTGATCCTGTTTTAATAGAGTTTATACATTGCTCTAAAAAAAATTTTACATTATAATTAACAATTATGATTGATAAAATCATGATTTAAGAGTATATTCAAATGGTTGTCGATTAATTAAAGATCTTCCTAAAGTTATTTCATCTGTATATTCCAAATCATCTCCTATTGAGACCCCTCTTGATATAGTTGTAATTTTAATATTTAGATCTATTAATTTTTTGTAAATAAAAAAATTTGTTGTTTCTCCATCCATGGTTGTACTTAAAGCTAATATAACTTCTTTGATGTTATTTTGTTTCACACGATCTAATAAACTTTCTATATTTAAATCTGATGGATTTATGCCTTCCATGGGCGAAATTAATCCCCCCAAAATATGGTATAAACCATTAAATTCTTTAGTATTCTCTATAGATATTAAGTCTCTAAAATCCCTTATTACACAAATTGTTTCTTTGTTTCTTTTTTCACTATTACAAATGCTACATATATTTTCTTCACAAATGTTGTAACAAATATTACAGTAATTAATGTTATCGATTAAGGCTTTAATTGAGTCTGCTATTCTATAAGTATTTATTTTATCTTTCTTTAATAAGTACAAAACTAGTCTTAATGCAGTTCTTTTTCCAATTCCCGGAAGAGATGCAAGTGAATTAACCGCATTTTCTACTAACTTTGAAGAAAAATTCATATAAACAAAAATAGTGAAATATGAGTTATTTAAAGTGACAATTTATCTAATTATGATTGAATTATTAACAATAGCAGTATTATTTACCTATTTCTTATTCTTGTATTTAATTTCTAGAATAACTAAAGGAAATGAAGATAATGAAACTTTTTTTTTAGGAAAGAGAAAATCACCTTGGTATATAGTTGCATATGGAATGATAGGAGTAAGCCTATCAGGAATTACTTTTTTATCTGTTCCTGGATGGGTTAAAGATCAAGAGTTTTTTTATATGCAAATGGTTCTGGGTTATGTTCCAGGTTATCTATTTATCTCATATGTTTTATTACCAATATATTATAAAATGAAAGTATACTCGATTTATGAGTATTTAAAGGAAAGATTTGGCTTTTTTTCTCACAAATCAGGTTCTGCATATTTTCTTTTATCTAGAATATTAGGAGCATCTCTTAGATTATTTTTAGTTGCTGAAGTTTTACAATTAATATTTTTTGAACAGTTAGGTATACCATTTTTTATAACTACTTTCTTCACTATTTTTCTAATATGGTTATATACTCATAGAGGTGGTATAAAAACAATTATATGGACTGATACTCTCCAAACTACATTTATGCTTTTAACGGTTGCAATATGTATCTACACCATATTTACTAATCTTGGTTATACATCAATTAAAGATAGTATTGAAGCTAGTAATTATTCATTAAATATGTTAAAGTTTGATGACTTTAATAATCCTAAAAACTTTTTTAGATATTTTTTTGCTGGTATGTTCATTGCAATTGCTATGACGGGTTTGGACCAGGATATGATGCAAAAAAACTTATCTTGTAAAAACCTAAAGGATGCTCAAAAGAATATGACATTACTTAGTATTGTTCTTGTACTAGTAAATTTAGTCTTCCTTTATTTAGGAGCTATGTTATATCAGTATGCTTATGTAAATAATATTGATGCTCAAGGAGATCAACTATTTGTTGAAGTTATTAAAAGTGGAGAATTAGGTGTTTTTGTATTTATTGTATTTCTTTTAGGTCTTATGTCTGCTGCTTATTCAAGCGCAGATTCTGCACTAACATCTTTAACAACTTCTTTTTGTGTTGATATTTTTAATATTAAAAAAGGAAAAAAAAATATAGAGTTATTTTTTATTAATAATAATTCTAGAAGAAAAATCATATTATTTAAATCATATATCTCTAGAAAAAGAGTACATGTATTTATTTCTTTTGTATTGTTTTTAGTTATTTTACTTGTTAAATATTTAAATAATGATAGTATTGTATCAACACTTTTTACTTTAGCAGGTTATACTTATGGGCCTCTTTTAGGTTTATTTTCTTTTGGTTTATTTACAAAAAGAATGATAAATGATGGCTATGTTCCATATATAGTTATTATATCTCCTATGCTAACATTTATAATTAGTATTTACGATATTAAATTAATCGGATTTAATTTTAATTATGAGTTACTCATAATTAACGGTATTATTACTTTTTTAGGTTTATATTTTGTTAGTAGAAAAAAATTAAGTTCTTCCCGATTGATTTAAAATAGAGGTATATTTTTTTAGACTTCTTAGTATTAATGTAATTAAAATAGCTGCTGTAAATATTATCCACATACTATTGGATATTATAATTTCTTCATTGAGAGATATATTAATTACAGCTTGAACATATAAAAATGATATAACAATTGCCAGAAAAGATGAGTACTCTCTTTTAAGAACAGTTTTCAAAGAAAAATTATAATTTGATTTTTTAAAACTTTTAAATGTTGGTATGAACATAGGAGTGATATTCTTCCATAATAAAAATTCATTTTGAAATTTTTTTACCAAAAAATTCTCCTCAGTTTTCATAATTTCATTATAATAAAATCCAAAAAAAATTATTGCTAAAACTAAAAAAATTGTGTTTATTGTAAAAAAAGCTACGCCTAACCAAATTAATAGATTTCCTAAATATAATGGATGTCTAATAATTGAGTAAACACCTGTTTTATTTAATTTCTTTGCAATTTGTTTATCTCTATTTCTTCCTGATGTTCCGGCCGGTGTTGTACCTACTGTATAAATTCTTATCATAAATCCTATTAAACTAATTACGATGGAGATTATAGTATTTTGTTTAATTAAAGTTTTTGAAAAATCATTATAATCAGTGTTATAAATAAAGGGAATAACAATAAGAAATAATAAAATTGGTATTTGTCCTCTATATTTAAATAAAAAGTTTCCGTTCATTATTTTTAATTATCTTTATTTGGTTCCAATCAGTTTTTAAAAATGAAAAATATATATCTTATTTTATTGTTAATTTCTATTTTTTCTTACTCACAAGATTTAAGTTACGAATATACACCTACATTTGGAAATCATGTTATTGCATTAGAAGAATTAAATTATGTATTTGAAGAAGGTGATCTAATAGGTTGTTTTTTTATTAACTCTAATGGATTTTTACAATGTTGTGGTTCTACAGTATATGAACAGGGTATACCTTTTGTTTCAGCTTGGCCAGATGATTTAACCACTGATAGCGATGAAGGTTTTATTGATGGAGAACAATTAATTTTATCTTTTAGATTATGTGATGGAGTTGATTATATTTATCCTTCTTCAGTAAGTTATGATTCTCTTTTTTATGAAACTAATGGTATTAGTACAGTTTCTGTTACTCTAAATTCGCCACCTGATTGTTCAGATTTAGTTTTACAACCGCCTGTCCAATCTAAAGAAATATTTAAAAAAACAGATATTTTAGGTCAATTAATAGAGGAAAATAGATCAAATCAAGTCATAATTATTTTATACCATGATGGAACTGTTGAAAAAAAGTTTATTAATAGATAAAAAAACCTCTTTTTTAGATAATAATTAAATTTTATTTCATTATATTCACAACAGATTAATAACAGATTAATAACTAAAAATTTTAAGATTATGGGATATTCACATAAAAATAGTAAAGGAGTAACTTACTATTTACACTCAAAAGATGTAACTCTAAGAGGAGGAAGAAATCAAACAATTT
>PAZG01000002.1 GCA_002715445.1 Flavobacteriales bacterium
TACCATCACAATCAAAGTTTTCCGCTGCAAATGTACAAGTACCATCATCTGTATCTGCCGCATCGTTATAGTTACACGCCGATGAATCCGTGCAACCAAAAACTGGGCAATATCCTACAGTTCCACTTGCGTCTGGTCCAGATGCTAAAATATTTCCATCTGCATCAGAAATAGACCATGAGTTTTCATTAGCCCATCCTGAAGCAGGTGTGAATACTACGTCAGTACAAGCATCTAAATCAACTCCACATAATGTATGGGTTTGAGTAGCTCCTCCAAGGAAATCACTACCATAAACAACACCATTAACCGTTATTGTACTTACTGTACCATCATAATAATCCCATCCATCACCATAAGAATCTGTAAGAGTTAAAGTTAAAGAAGAACCATCTAAACAGTTTCCAGCACAATCAAGTCCTGCTCCTGCCGCTGGCTCACCACAACCACATCCTAAATCAAATAAACAAGAACCATCATCTGCAGTAGCATCCGCATTAAAGTTACATGCTGTACTATCCGTACAACCGTAAACTGCTGCTGCATTCCCTGATCCAGATGCAGACGCACCATAATCAATGGTAAATGTTGCTGCACCAACTGTAAGAACATTTCCATTCCATCCATCTCCATACGCGTCAACCATATCAACTGTATATTCTCCAGTTAAACACATTTCACCTGCAAAAGGAGCTCCTCCAGAAAGTGTAGATCCGTCAGCACTAGTAATAGTCCACGAAACTTCACTTTGCCATGAACCTCCATCACATGAAACTGAGACCATAGAACCATTCATTCCTGATCCAGATGCAGACGCACCATAATCAATGGTAAATGAATCCATGCCAATAGACAGAGTGTTTCCATTCCATCCATCTCCATATGCGTCGACCATGTCAACTGTGTATGCTCCACAAGCAAGCGCTAAGTCACCAGAATATGGTGCACCACCTGTGAATACTGCTCCTGAAGCATCAGTGATAGTCCAAGAAACTTCACTTTGCCAAGAACCTCCATCACAAGTAACATTTACTTGTGCATTTAATGTAGCGAAACAGCATAGTACTGTCGCCAAAGAAAGTATAAATTTTTTCATCGGTAAAAATTTTTTTATTAATAATGCGGATTTTTCGTCCATAAATAAACATAGTTTACCCATCACATAAATAGGACATATTAACAGAGGTATAGACCTCTATCAAAGTATCAAAATTTGCGTGAATTAGGGTATAATTCAGTCATAAATATCGTTCAATTTATTTAAAAAAACAAACTTATTTGACTTAAATTTTAATGAAAAATTATTCATTATGGCGCACAACTTTTCATTAAAATTTTGGTAATTTCAATTATTCATGAAAAAAACAGCATTAATAATTTTAGATGGTTGGGGGCATGGGGAAAATAACGATTCCAACGCTATATATAGAGCCAATACTCCTTTTATTGATAGTTTATATAAAAAATTTCCTAATAGTGAATTGATAACTCACGGAGAAATGGTTGGTCTACCCAAAGATCAGATGGGAAACTCAGAAGTTGGACACATGAACATAGGGGCTGGAAGAATTGTAAATCAAGATCTTCTAAGAATAAATAAAGACATAAAAAAAGGTGATTTTAAAACAAACCCCACCCTATTAGAAGCTATAGATAACGCGAAGAAAAATAATAAAACAATACACATAGCTGGTCTCATATCTGATGGCGGTATACATTCACACATCAATCACCTATATAATATATGTGACTTAATTATAAAACATAATGTAGAGAAAGTATTTATACATGGATTTACAGACGGCAGGGACACAGATCCAAAGTCTGGTTTGAAATTTGTGAAATCCATTCAAGAAAAATACCAAAACACTAATGTGAAATTAGCTTCTATTTCAGGAAGATATTACGCAATGGATAGAGATAATAGATGGAAAAGGACTGCTTTAGCTTATCACGCTCTTACTAATGGGAAAGGAAAGCAAACAGATGATATATTGAATGAAATAAAAGAATCTTATAATAATAATATAACTGATGAATTTATAAAACCTATAATTAAAGTAGATAGACATGGGCCCATTGGGAAAATAGAAGATAATGATATTGTAATCTGCTTCAACTTTAGAAAAGATAGATGTCGGCAAATTACATCTGTTCTTACTCAAAAAAATAAACCAAAATATGGTATGGATAAAATGCAATTATCTTACTACACTATGACTAATTATGATAAATCCTTTAAGGAGATTAATATTCTTTATAATAAAGATGTAATAAATAATACTCTAGGGGAGGTAATTTCCAATAAGGGCTTAAGTCAATTAAGAATAGCAGAGACAGAGAAGTATCCTCACGTAACATACTTCTTCTCAGGCGGAAAAGAAAAACCATTTAAAAATGAAAAAAGAGTTTTAATTAACTCTCCAAAAGTTGCAACCTATGACTTATTACCAGCAATGAGCTCAAAAGAAGTCACTAAAGCCTGTATAGATGAAATAAACAAACATAAACCAGATTTCGTATGCCTTAATTACGCAAATCCAGATATGGTTGGCCACACAGGAGATATTCAAGCGGTAACTCAAGCTTTAGAAATAATTGATTCAAACGTAGAAAATTTAATTAATCATTACATAAAAAATGATTACAGTATTGTTATGATAGCTGATCATGGTAATGCTGAATATATGATTAATGAAGATGGATCTCCAAATACTGCACACACTCTAAATAAAGTACCTATATTTTTAATTAATAGTAATTATAGTAAAATATCCAAAGGAAAATTAGCAGATGTGGCACCTACATTATTAAAAATTATGAATATCGATATACCAGATGATATGACAGGTAAAGTCTTAGTTAACGACTAAGGAGAATATAACCAGCCTTTTGTTTAGTCTCATTATTATACTTTAACTTATAAAAGTAAATACCATCTAAACAAGGCTCCTCGCCTAAATTAAAATATGTACCATCCCAACATGCATCATTAGAATGAGAACAGGGAGAATAATCTTTAGCTAAGAAAACTAAATCTCCCCAACGATTAAATATCTCCATATGAGCCCCATCAGTCATTGTTCCAAAATCCATGTATAAGTAATCATTATTACCATCTCCATTTGGTGTAAATGCATTTGGAGTACCACAATCAATTACGTCTATATAAAAGAAGTAAGATAATTCATTACCACACTCATCTGTAACTACCATTTCATACTCTAACATTCCAGTTTGGTCAGTTAATGTATACATCACAGGAATATTTTGTCCCACAACTTCTCCACCATTAACATACCAATCAAAAATAAGTTCCCCTGCACCACCTTGAACATCAGGCACAATCATATCTTCTTCTCCAATACAAGCGTAACCCTCAACAGGCGGCCAAAGAACTTGCATAGGCTCATAATCTTCAGTCTCGATAAATAAAGAAGCTGTTGCAACAGAACCACAGGCATCAACAACATTAAATATATATTCACCGTCCCCTTCAGGGTAGGTGGTAAGTTCAGCGACAGGAAAAACTCCATCTGGAGCTTCCCAATAATAATCAATTGGCTCTACACCTCCAGAGTACTCACCTTCTAAAATTACTTCCTGACCTGAACAAACAGTACTTCCTGGAGGAACTGATAATGAAATCACATCGGTATTTTCAATTATAACTTCTAACTCTCCTTGATTGACACATTCATTAACAAAGGGAAATGAAAAAATTATTGTTTCATCATCCTCAATAAAAGTATCAGGTATTGGTATTATATCTATCCCAACTGATGTGGATCCTGCAGGAACCTCAACAAATCCATTTAAAGGGTAAATATCAACTCCATTCATAAAAGTTCCAGATGTCTCATAGTAAAAAACCGTGTCTTGGGCATATGCATAAGGTAACTGAAATAATAAAGTGCTAAAACCACATCCCTCAGTCATGACATAAGGGTCACTATAAAAATCAGATGTTATTTCTACAGTTGGAGTTAACGGAATTAAATCAAAATTTACAATATCCTGTGCCATATTTTCACATTGATCAATAGCAACTAAAGTATATTGACCGGGGGATAAATCCTCAGCAGGGAGGTTTATATCTGTACTTATTTGCTCACCTTCATAAAACCATGAGTAATTTACCATACCTACACCACCTCCAACAATACCAGAAATATTATAATCCCCTGTAACATCTTCACATATAATAAGCTCCTCGGGCGTATTAACATATAAATCTGTTACATCAGAAATTGTTACATTTAACTGATCAGGAAAAGAAGAACAAATATCGATAAAGTCAAAATAAAACTCTATTACCTCATCACCCTCTAGTAAGTCATCTTCCAAGATTTCTATAGGAACATAAACAATACTTTCGCCAGCCGGAATAGTTACCTGCAAAGATTCTAAAAGATAATCTTGTCCAATTGCAGCAGTTCCTCCAACAGAAAAAGAAACAGTTATGCTCTCACTTGAAGTTTCTAGTAAATTAAATGCAAGGCTACTTTGAAAACATCCCTCAGGTAAAAATGCAGGATTAGGAACATCTGATGATACTAGCTCAACAAAAGGTGATTCTTCAACATAAGAAACTGTTAATTCATCACCCGACATTCCACCACACCCTTCTTGCACAATAAATTGATACAGACCTTCTGGGGCAATATCAAAACTTAAATCTAAGTCTGTAGAAACTAAAACTCCATTTACATACCACGCATAGGAATATGGCTCTAAACCACCATTTATAACAGGGCTTAATGTTACAGGATCCCCCTCACATATTGTTATATCTTCAGGTAAAGAAGATTCAACAAAGGCAGGAAGGACCTGAACATCTGTGATAGAAGACGCAAGTTGATTACCACAACTATCTGTAACTTCAACAGAGTAAAAAGTACTATTTTCAGGGTCTTGAGTAATTGAAGGCTGATCGCTAATTAAGTCTCCATTTTCATTATACCATGAATAAACATATGGCTCTATACCACCTGAAACAAATGCATCAATATCAACTGACCCAAAACAATCTGTTTCTAGTTCTGTTGGCGTATTAACAATCAATTCTTCCTGATCTTCTATACTTAATTCAATAATTTGAGTCTCCAAATCAGAACATGCAACAGGAAGACCGTCAACAGTAATTATTAAACTTTCTACACCCTCACCCACACCATCGTAGAAAACATCAATCGGTAAAACAAAGTTTTCCTGTTCAGCAGGCAAAACAATTTGATTAGGTAAATTTTCATAATCAACACCATAGGTAGCATCACCACTATATGAAAGGTCAACAGTTAAATCCATAGTCATATCACCACTTCTAACAAATTGTAAATTTAAATCTCCACATCCTTCCAAAACAGAGCTTCCTACTAAATCTGCTTCAGAATTAAATGAGCTTACTTCAATTGCTGGACTAGCAAAACTATTAGCTTCTAAGAAAACCCCGGAATCTAATGCTGTATCTAAACAATTACCAATTGCTAGTTTAATGTGATAGGTTTCATCACATATTAGACCATCAATAAAGGCCTCAAGTGGAACCGTAAATCCTGTGAAACCTTGAACGGTATTTTCTGGTGCAGGTGGAGTATTTGGTCCTTGAGGACCTCCTCCCCATCCTCCATAATCATTGTCTACCCAATAAACATTATAACTTTCAAAGTTTGGATCAATATTATTACAATCCGGATCATTAGTAAGTTCACCCGCATTAATTGTATTTATTGCAACAGGAGTATTTGTACCTGGTACTAAAGCAATATTAACTGAGTTATTAGAATATGGACCCGCAATACCTGGACCACTCACAAAAAAACCAAACACGTCATTGAAGCTAGAACAAGTATAACTCGTGTACTCAGCAGAACCAAAAACATAATTAAAAGTCATAGACTCGGATTGAGCCACAAAATCAAATTCTACGATAGTAACATTATTAATATTAAAACCTCCCATGCCCATTTCTGCTAACAACTGACCCAAATCAGCATCACCTGTTATATTTGGCGCTCCTCCACCAAATCCACCAGAAACAAAGTCAGCCCCACCAGTACACATGATAACCCCTTCTTCGAATCCAATATTAGCATTAGTTCCATCAAAATAACCAATATTTGTAGGACCACTTTGCCATGTAAAATTAGACGCAGTCATTCCAGAACCTAGTAAAACTTCTGAAACCAAATATTCAGATGTATTATAAGGAGCACCGTTGTTAACTACAATTTGAGAAAATGAAAAAGTAGTTAAAAGAAAAAATATAATTTTGATATGTTTTATAAATAAAGTCATAAAATTATTTAACTAAAGTAACAGTTCCTGTTTTAATTTTTTCGCCTATATCTCCGTTAAAGTAAATTACTTTATAAGTATATATAGATTGTTCAGCAAGTATACCATTTGCATATGTGCCATCCCATCCTTTATTTGGATCAGATGATCTGAAAATTTCTTTTCCCCACCTGTCAAAAACAATTAACTCAAACTCATCAGCTCCAATTGCGCTAACTAAAAAAGTATCATTATCCCCATCATCATTTGGAGTGAAAATATTGGGTGCATAAATGAATATATTTGGATATATATGCACAATTGAGGTTGCTTCACTAATACAACCATACTCATCTTCAACTGTTAAGGATACATAATATTCACCTGGTCCAGGAAATGTATGAGTAGGTTCATATTCATACGCAAAATCACTTCCATCGCCAAAGTCCCACAAATAACTTACATGCACATCATCTAATGATTGATAAAAGTCAACTATATTTTCACTAGTTTCTTGATGAGAGAAGTATGGAGGCGGAGGTATCGAAGGACCTACAAAAAATGTTTCTGTTAATGAGTTATTACACATNTCTGTTACTGTTAAAGAATACTCAATCGACTCGTCCTGCACATAAACATAATTATCTTGAGANGTTTCACCATTTGACCAGTCAAAAGAAAAATCGGTAATAGATTGAGGAACATCTGTATCTAAATTTTCAATATTTAAAAATACAAGCTCACCTTCACATCCTTCCACATCTTCCACAAAAAAAGAAGGGCCGTCATATTGTTCTATATCTAAAGGTATATTAAAATTAGTAATTTGCTGATTACAATTATCAACTATATAACCCGTGTAAGAATTATTGAAGTTCTGAGGATAAACAACCATCTGATTTCCATTTGGCATATCATCAGGATTTATAATATCCCAAAAAATGGTGTAATCAGAAGTTCCTACTGTCTCAACTGAAACTAAACCTTCCATTCCAATACATATTGGGGAAGAAGATTGTGTTAATACTTGAGGAGCTAATGGATTGATTAAACTAATTTCGACAGACTGATCAAAAGATTCTGCTGTGCAATCATCAGTGACTGTTAGAGTAAACTCTTGGGTATCACCTAAATCCATGTCAAATAAAATATTATTTGAAATTGTATTAGGACCGCCATTCCACGAATATGAGTAGTTTCCGGAACCACCTACAACATTAGGTTCTAATAAAACATATTCNTTATCACAAGTAGAGTAATCTGGAAAATCAATGTTGATCGGCTCATATTGTGCAACTTCAACACAAAATTCAATTGGACCAACTGACTGATCTCCACAATCATCACCAACAGTTAGCGTGTAAATCGAATCACTTTCTGGTGTCACAATTACAGAGGGGTCAGTTGAAATAATATTACCAGAGCTATCTTGCCATTGATACGAATAAGGCTCACCTATTCCACCTGAAATACTTAAAGGCTGAAGTTCGGCTACATCACCAAAACAATTAATTTCTGGACACTCACCAGGGTCTATTTCAATAGGCTCTTGATCAAAAATAACAATTTCTACTTCTTGGACTTCTACATCACCACAAGCATCAGGTAAACCTTCAACTGTGATTATTAAAGTTTCTCCATCATCTACAATTCCGTCAAAAAAGACATTAAAAGGGAGTATGTAATTTTCAACATTTGGAGGTAAGACAATTTGATCAGGTAAAGCTTCATAATCTACACCATATGTAGATGTTCCTGAATAAGATAATAGAACAGGTAATTCACTTTCCATATCTCCAGAACGAACAAATTCCAATGAAACTAAACCACAACCTTCTAAAACACCTCCTTCAACTCCTGCTAAATCATAATTTGGAACCGCATCAACACTAACTGACGGACTTATAAAACTGTTTGCCTCAATGAACACAGCTGAATTTAGTGCCCCATCACTTGCATCAGCAATAGCCATTTTAATATGATATGTTTCTCCACAAGTTAAACCATCATAAGTTGCTTGTAATGGGACTGTGAAACCTGTTACTGATTGTACAGTGCCAGTTGGCTCAGGTGGTTGATTTGGACCATCCCAACCGTCACCAAAATAATCATTATCAATCCAAAAAACATTATAACTTTCCCAGTCAGGATCAATTCCTTCACAATCTGAATCAGAGAATCCACTGGGAACTCCCGCATTTACAGTGTTAACAGCAACTGGCGTATCAGTAAATTGGCCAGGATTATTTGGGTCTGGCACCAATGCAAGATTAACTGCATTATTAGAATAAATTCCATTGATTCCAGGGCCACTTAAGAAAAAGCCAAAAATATCATTAAAAACTGAACATGTATATCCAGTATATTCTACAGAAGAAAATACATAGTTGAAAGTAACTGACTCTGATTCGGCAACAAAATCAAATTCTAAGATGGTGACATTATTTACATCCCAAAATAAATTAATTTGATTTAAAGCAAGCTCTAAATCAGAATCTCCNGAAATACCAGAACCTCCTGCAAAACCTCCGGTTACTAGCCCAATACCACCAGAGGATAAAATAACACCTTCATCAAATCCAATATTGGAGTTAGTTCCGTCAAAATAACCTATCCCCTGCGCAAAACCAACTGAAGAAAAATTTGAAGTAACTAAATCAGCACCTAGTAAAACATCATTAACCAAATACTCCTCTGTATCATATGGAGCCGCATTTGTTGTTACAAGTTGCGCAAAACAATATTTTACAGACATAAATGCAAAAATTACCAAAAAATGTAATTTACAATTCATACTTCACGTTCAAATTTTAGATAAAATAAATTTTTATCCGGGTTTTTAATAATAGAATAACATTAATTAATAAATTTATGCATAATTATCCAAAACTAATAATTGTTATATGGGTATTTGTTTAACATAAGATAAAAAAGCAAAATGGAAGGACTTAAAGATTATATAAGGCAAAATAAAAATCGTTTTTTAATTGAATTGTTTGAACTTTTAAGAATACCCTCAATTAGCGCAGATCAAAAATTTAATAAATCAATGATAGANGCCGCTAATTTGATTAAAAATAATTTAGAAAAAGTAGGTATTGATAATGTAGAATTATGTGAAACAAAAGGATTCCCTATTGTCTATGGGGAAAAAATAATTAATCCAGATTTCCCGACTATTCTAATTTATGGACATTATGATGTTCAACCACCTGACCCATTAGATTTATGGGAATCTGATCCTTTTGATCCACAAATAAGAGATGAAAAAATCTATGCAAGAGGAGCATGCGATGACAAAGGCCAAGTCTTTATGCATATTAAAGCTGCCGAATTTATGTTAAAAAATAATTTACTTTGTTGTAATATAAAATTCATGATTGAAGGTGAAGAAGAAGTGGGGTCAGAAAATTTAGAGCCATTTGTAAAAAATAATAAAGAAAAATTAAAAGCTGATGTTATTTTAATTTCTGATACTGGTATTATCGCTAATGACACTCCTTCAATAACAACAGGACTGAGAGGCCTAAGTTATGTTGAAGTTGAGGTTACTGGCCCAAACAGAGATTTACACTCCGGACTATACGGAGGAGCTGTTGCAAATCCTATCAATATTTTAACTAAAATGATAGCTTCTTTACATAACGATAAAAATGAAATAACAATTCCTGGATTTTATGATGATGTTATTATAATCTCAGAGAGTGAAAGAAAAGAGATGGCTAAAGCACCATTTAACCTTTCCAACTACAAAAAAGAATTAGATATAAATGATGTCTACGGAGAGGAAGGTTATTCAACTATGGAAAGAAATTCGATTAGACCTACATTAGATGTTAATGGAATTTGGGGAGGATATACTGGAGAGGGCGCCAAGACTGTTATACCGTCAAAAGCATATGCAAAAATCTCAATGAGATTAGTCCCAAATCAAGATTCAGAAAAAATTACAGATCTTTTTTTATCTCATTTTAAAAAAATTGCTCCTGATTGCGTAACTGTAAAGGTTTGCCCTCATCATGGGGGAGAAGCATATGTTTCTCCTACTAACGATATTGGATATTTATCAGCAAGTAAAGCCATGGAAGAATCATTTGGAAAAAAACCCATTCCTGTTAGAACTGGTGGAAGCATTCCTATTGTAGCTTTATTTGAAAAGGAATTAGGACTAAAATCAATATTAATGGGTTTTGGTTTAGACTCTGATGCAATTCACTCTCCTAATGAACATTATGGAGTTTTTAATTTTTTAAAAGGTATTGAAACAATTCCCCTTTTCTTCAAACATTATAAAGAGCAATTTGATAAGTAAATGTAAATACAATTAATTCTTTGAACTATTTGTTATAAAATCTTTAAGGTACAATGGCTCTAAAGAATTTATTTCTGNAAATTCATTTTTATCATACTTCANCTCTGCTAAAGTAGCTAAGTATTTTGATGATGGAAAAAAGTTATCTTCAAAAATGGCATTCTTGTTAGATATATATTCCATTATTTTCCCAACTCCTGTACCAAAAAATAATATTTTATTTTTTTCTAAATATTTAGAAAATGAAGTAGGTGACAATACATGTGGATGAGAAGACAGAATGCATTCAAAATTATTATCATAAATAGCAGCATAAACTTCGCCCTTTCGTGAATCTATAATAGGGCATAATAAAACATCTTTCATTGAACTTCTAGAAAAAGCCATACTAGATAAAGTTGGGATAGCAATTATAGGTTTTTTAAATACAAAAGAAAACCCTTTAACAGTAGATGTTCCTATTCTTAAACCAGTATATGAGCCAGGACCAATACTTAAAGCATAAGCGTCAATTTCTGAAAGATTGAGTCCACATTTTGATAACAAATCTTTACAAAAAACGTGGAGCTTTCTGCCATGTAAAAATGAGTCTTTAATTTCTTCAATAGTATAAATTACAACACCGTCTCTAGATATACTAACCGAACAATTTTTTGAGGAAGTTTCTACACACAGTATTAAGGCCATAGCAGCTTAATTTACTTGACTTTTTTTTCGAGATAAGTATAAGAAAACAGCGCCGAATGTAAGTAAAATATATGGAGCGGCCATAAGATAAAGAATGCCATTATTTAAACCCTCAAAAAAGCCTTCTTTACCATCTCCTGCAGTTTCAGCAACTGCTCTACACATAGCGCATTGACCATAAGATATTGAACTTAAAGTAATTAATAAAAATGATGTAAATAATAATTTTATTTTCATTGCATTATTTTAACGTTATTACTATTGGAAATAGTATCTGAATTTTCTTTAGATATTTTTATTGTTTTATATTCTTGAGAATTTTGAGCTAATACCAACGCCTGTATATCCTTAGTTAATATTTTCATTTCATTATGAGTCTGTGCAGACCAAAGTAAACTATCAATATTCATTCGAAAAAAACCTTCCTTATCAACTAATAAAACATATTCAGAATGACCATAACCATAATGATCTTCATCTTTTGACTTAAAGTTATTTTCAACAAATTGACTCATACTACTAGCAAACTGACGAACATAGTCTTTATCGCCTGTCAAAAAAAACCAATTGCTATTTGTATCAATTTTTTTTTGAACTCCAGTATCAATGTCTCTAAAATTACCCATGTATCTACGCATTTCTTCTGGAGAGTCATTGTCAATACTTATTGATAATATTTTAATTTCCTCTTCTTCAAAAGGCTTATTACCATAACGATCCTTAGCATAAATATAATCTGATATTTTAGAAATATTTTGTTTACAAACTACGGGGCAAGCAGCGAAAAAAAAGTGAAGAATATAATTTTCACCTATTAGAGAAGAATTAGTTATAGTATCACCATTATGACTTAGCAACTGAAAATCTGGGATTTTACTTAAGTTATTTACACAATTAGTACTAAAATTTGCACCAACTATATCAGAATAAGATTCATCGCAAGGAATATAAGCTACCTCTTTAACAAAATGAGTAGCCCTTTTTTCGCATTGTTTTATAAATAAAATAGGAAAAAGTAAAATTAAGAATATTGAACTCTTTTTATAAAATGAATTCATTAATAGTACATTTCATGTTGATAAAATGCTTCGGTTAAAAGAATAAATAATAAATATGGAATAAGCACCCAAACAGGTAAAAGAATACTCCACTTTAAATTTTTCTTTTCTGAACCCAGGTGCATAAAGGAATACACAATGTAATAAGCTTTAACTATAGTAAGAATAATAAAAGTGTGATTTAATAATGTAACTCCAATTAATCGTCTCTCCAACATAAAATCAGGTTTAATAATCCCTAAAACAACTTCAATTGCTGTTACTATCAAAAGTAACCAAAAAACTAACCATATTTCTCTTGTAGAATTTTCTTTACCCATAACTAGACTAAATAAAAGAATGTAAATACAAATACCCAAACAAGATCAACAAAATGCCAGTACAACCCTACTTTTTCAACCATTTCATAATGACCCCTTCTATGGTACACTCCTCTTAATACATTTATAAATATCACAATATTAATTAATACACCTGTAAAAACATGAAAGCCATGAAAACCAGTAATGAAATAGAAAAAATTTGAAAAGGTTGTATGCCCATATTCATTATATCTAAATGCGTATTCTCCTGTTAAGGGAGCGCCAAAAATTTGCTCAGCATATATAAACTCACCCTTGTTATTTTTAACCAAAAGATCTTTTGGAACTGGTTGACCATCCAAGTACTCAGCTTCAACTATATCTAAATTTTCATCAATATTTTCTAAATTAGGTCCATGATCAGTATCCCCATGATGGGAATCATGAACGCCAACGTAATGAGCTACTCGCTTTTGACCATGTTCTCCTGAAGGTATTAATAAAGCTCCCTTTTCTGTTCCTTTTATGAAATGATACCATTCCCAAGCCTGTGAACCTAAAAAAGTAATTCCACCAACAATGGTTAGAAACATCCAAATAATTACACCTTTTTTATTCATATGATGACCTGCGTGAACGGCTAAAACCATTGTAACAGAACTCATAATTAAAATAAAAGTCATTAAGGCAACATAAAATAAAGGATAGTGACCATGAACAAAAGGGAAATGAGTAAAAACTTCATCAGCTATAGGCCAATCAGTAAAGTGCGTAAATCTGTGATACCCATAGGCACCTAAAAAGGCAGAAAATGTAAGAGCATCTGTGATTAAAAAAAACCACATCATCAACTTTCCATAACTAGCTTTCATTGGGCGATTTCCACCTCCCCAAACACTTTCTTTTGTATTATTTTTTGAATCCAATTTTAAGGATATTTAAAAGTCTAACAAATATATAAAACTATTTTAATTTGGTTTAAATATTTTTTGTTAAAAATAAATAGATTTTTTAATAATTGAGATATTTCAATGAACTGTTAGAATATTGACTCTCTATGCTGTAATTAGTAATAGAATTAGAATCATTTTTTGGATCTGAACTATTGGTTGAATATAATAAGAAACCATAAAGATAAATCCATAAAATTCCTAAAAAATGCCAAAACCAAGTACCAAGCTTAAAACCTAAATGATTTGTACTACTATATTTATTAATTCTTAATTTGTATAATAGTATTGCAAATACAATTAATCCTGCAAATAAATGAACTAAATGCACACCAGTTAAAACGTAAATAAATGAAGCTGCCACATTTGAATCTTTACCTGCAAAAAAATGACCTTCACTAACTAGTTCAGACCAACCTTGAAGCTGTAAAAATGAGAAAACTATACCTAATAATAATGCTAAAATTAGATAATGTTTAGTGCTTTTTAATTTGCCTTTTTTTAAATTTCTTAATGAAAATATAGCAAATATACTACTCAGTAGTATAGCAAGTGTACTATAAGTAAATACATTGGGTAAACTTATAAAATCCCATTTTTGCTCAGAACTTAATGCCCCCTTAGAAACAATATAAGCACTGGTTAATCCAGCAAATAACATAACAATACTAAAAATACCAAACATTAGCATGCTTTTAAATGCCTTTTCTCTTCTTTTATCTTCTTGATTTTGCATAATAATTAAATTCTAATTTCATATAATAAATTGTGATTATCTAATATATATATTAACTGAATTGTAGGTAAATATATTACACTAAATACCATCATTTTTTTAGCACTTTGATTCGATCTTACTTTAAGAAATTTTAATGAAACTAAAAAGAACCATATACCCATTAAAAAAACTAATATACAACCGGTTAATGATAAGTTATTTAAATTCTCATTATGAATAAATGGAAGAATTGTAAGTGGAATCAACAAGAATGTATAAAAACACATTTGAAAAGCTGTTTTGTGATCTTTATTTTTTGTAGGCAATAAATTTATACCAGCTTTTTTATAATCCTCAAATCTTATCCAAGCAATTGACCAAAAATGAGGAAATTGCCAAATAAATTGTATACCAAAAAAAATACCTGGCTCCCAACCAAATTCATCTCTTAATGCTAACCAACCTAACATTATAGGCATAGCTCCAGGAATTGCTCCAATAAATCCAGAAAATGGACTTTTATATTTCATTGGTGTATATCCTAAAACATATATAGCCAATGATACCAAGCTATATAATACACACTTAAGATTAATTGTATATAATAAAACTAAACCTAACGAGCCTAAGAATAATGAAAAAAGTAAGGCGGTAGAAACCGTCATAGCTTTACGTGGTAAAGGTCTATTTTTAGTCCTATCCATTAAAGCATCAGTGTCAGCTTCAAAAACTTGATTTAGACCATTTGCACAAGCTACTACACCGAAACCACCTAATAATAATTTAATTAAAACTAAAGTATCATGAGGATTATTAGCATCTATAGCTAACAAATATCCTGCTAAAGAAGAAAAGAGTACACTTGTAGATAATCTAAGCTTTAATAATTTAATGAATTCCAATTATTGAAAATTATTTTTTATCAATTACAAACATAATTCAGATTAAAAAATAAAACAATTAATATTGCATTATATTTATCAGAAAATAATTTATTAATGACAAAAAAGATTATTGTGACTGGCGGAACAGGTTATATCGGCTCTCATACGGTTGTCGAGCTGATTAAAAAAGGATATAATCCTGTCATAATTGATAATTTATCAAACTCGAAAAAAGAGGTGATTTCAAGAATAGAAAAAATCTGCAAAAAAAAAGTATCTTTTTTTAAAATTGATTGTACCAAAGAAAAAAAACTTAAAGAACTCCCTATTTGGGATGATGTTAAAGGAATAATTCATTTTGCCGCACATAAATCTGTTTCAGAATCTGTAGATTTTCCCAAAAAATATTTATCAAACAATATTGGCTCATTAGAAGCTATTTTAAATATCATGAAATATTATAAAATTGAAAACTTAGTTTTTTCATCATCATGTACTGTATACGGAAATCCTGAAAAACTGCCTGTAACTGAAAAAAGTAAAATTCAAGAACCTACTTCTCCTTATGCATTAACAAAACAAAAATGTGAAGAAATTATTATAAAATCTAGTTGCATTAATAACTATGCTATTCTAAGATATTTTAATCCAATTGGAGCTCATAAATCTTCACTGATTGGAGAATTGAATTTAAATAAACCTAATAATCTAGTACCATTAATTTCTAAAAGCATAAAAGAGAAAACTAAACTATATGTTTACGGAGATGATTATAATACACATGATGGAACATGCGTAAGAGATTACATTCATGTATGTGATGTAGCATCAGCACATGTCAAAGTATTAGAAAAATTATTTACATCTAACAAAAAAAAATATATTCTTAATATTGGATTATCTAAGGGAGTTTCTGTTCTAGAACTTATTAAACAATTTGAACAAGCTAATAATATTAAAGTTAATTATGAAATTTCTAACAGAAGGGAGGGGGATGTTGAACAAATTTATGCAAACTGTAAATTAGCAGAAAAGGAATTAAAATGGTTCCCTGAAAGATCAATTAAACAAGCATTAATTGATGCATGGAATTGGGAAAAAAACAATTAAACTATAGATATTTTTTCAAATCTTCCTTAGGCCTAACACTTAAATTAGTTTCCCATGCTCCTTTTAGAGTCCCAAGGTTAATTCCAAGTTTCTTAGAAAACTCTAACATTGCTTTTACATCCTTTGGTAAACAGTCGCCACCAAATCCAAATTTACCATCAGGACCAGGGACCTGTATATGCGAATGCCCTATTCTACCATCACTAACAAAACCCTCAACTGCAGTATCCCAATCAACATCACATTTATCAGCAACAAGTTTCATCTCATTCATAAATGCGACTTTTGCTGAAAAAAAACAATTATTCATATACTTAATCATTTCAGCAGTCTCATAATTTGTTTGAATAACTCTTATAGTTTTTCCAAACCTCCATCTATATAAATCTGCAACCTTATTAGTAAATATATCTTTACCACCTAAAACAAATCTTGATTGATTAATGAAATCATATTTTGCAGATCTTTGTGTTAAAAATTCAGGATTAAATACTATGTTCAAACTACTAAATTGAGCTTGTAATATTTTAGTTGTACCAGGAATTATTGTTGAACGGATTAAAATTATATTGTCGTTTCTTTTATTTGTATTTACAATATTTTCCAAGGCCTTAACTAAATAAGACGTATCAATCCCATATGAGTTTGAAGGTGTTGGAACAGATAAAAAAATAAAATCCGATTCATTTACTGTTTCCTCTAAAGAATCTTTACTTTTTTTTGGATCAATATCAAAAGATTTTATTTGAGCAGAACATCCACATTGAGCAGAAAAACCAAACTCAACAGCAGAACCAACAAAACCTCTACCAATAACACCTATTTTCATTGTTTACTGTAGCTTAAAATGTATGGGAATTGTATATGGAACACCCACAGGTTTATTTCTTTGACTTGCAGGTGTCATTTTTGGAAGACCATTAACTAATCTTAAAGCCTCTTCTTTAAGATATTTATTATCTCCTCTAACTACCTTAGAGTCTTTTATACTTCCAGTTTTATCAATGACAAATTGAACATAAATCTTTTCACTTATACCCATTTCTTTTGCAATTTCTGGATATTTAAATTCATTCTTAATATGATTCATTATTCCCGCATTAAAACATTGTAAATCTTCTTGTCTCCTTAGATTATAATCAGCTGCAGAACTTTTTTTACAACCGGGAAATATTGGTATAGACTCAACTATTGCAAAATCAACAACATCAACTTCTTCTTCTTCCTCTTCAATTTCTATTTCTTCATCCTCTTCTAATTCAACATCATCCCATTCGATTTCTTCTTCAATTTCTATTTCTTCTTCTACGACTTCGATTTCTGGAGGGGGAGGAGGTGGTGGCGTAATTTGCTTAATCTCTTCTTCCATCTCTATTTCTTCCATATCAAACTCAACTAAATCAGATTCCCAATCAGCATTAGAGACCTGAGTTTTACCAGAGTATATGAAAGCACAAATAATTAAAGAAAAAGATATCCATAACCCGAAAAGGAAGAAAGATCCTCTTTTACTTTCTAAATCATACTTTGAATTTTTCTTTTTATTCATGTTTACAAATTTAATAAAACTTATTATTTAAGAATTACAATCCTATCTCTTTCTTGTATTCTTCTGCAGATAAAAGTTTATCTAACTCTGCAATATTTGAGTTTTTAATCTTTACAATCCAACCTTTTTCATAAGGGCTTTCATTAATTAATTGTGGATTATTATTCAACTCATCATTTTGTTCGATTATTGTACCAGAAATTGGCATAAATAAATCAGATACGGTCTTAACAGCTTCAATAGTACCAAAAATACTTTCTCTTTCAACAGAATCTCCAACAGTATCAATGTCAACATACACTATATCGCCTAATTCTCTTTGTGCAAAGTCTGTAATTCCGCAAACTATTTCATCATCATTAATCAAAATCCATTCGTGGTCTTTTGTATATTTCAAATTATTAGGAATCTCCATTTAATAAATTTATTTTTCTGTTATTATATATTTTTTCAATTATTCCAACAACTTTTTTTCCTTCTTCAACTCCAATGAAAAATTCTTTATTATTCAAAAGTGCTTGCACCACATTTTCATAAATTTTTGCATGATTTGCCGCCGAACCTTGGTAGGCACCATAATCATTACATTGCAAATCTAAATCAAAATTTGGTTTTTTAAAGTTTTTTATATCACAATATTCAAGTTTGTCCATATATTGACCACCAATTTTAACAGTTCCTTTTTCACCAGATACAATTATACTACTTTCAAAATTTTTATTGTATATAGCTGTTGAATATGATAAAGAGCCAAATATTTTTTTATCTAACATAAATTTTATTAATCCAGAGTCTTCAAATTCTACATACTCATTGGCATTAAATTTGAAGAAACTTGAATCAATTTTAGAAAAATCACCAAATAACCAATAAATAATATCAATAAAATGGGAAAACTGCGTATATAATGGCCCCCCATCTAACATTGTTTTTCCATGCCAATCACTTTGCTTATAATATTTCAAATTTCTATTCCAAAAACAATTTGCTTGCACAAAGTTTATCTTTCCCAATCTTCTACTTTTAATTATATCTTTTAACCATTTTATTGTAGGAGAAAACCTGTTTTGCATAACACAAAAAACATTTTTATTTACTTCATGCGATTTTAACATTATTTTTTCAGCATCCTTCACAGTTAAAGCCATGGGCTTTTCAATAATAACATGCTTTTTTCTAGACAAACATTCAATAGCCATTGAAGCATGTAAATAATTTGGAGTGCAAATACTTACAACATCAATTTCTTTATTAGATAACATTTGATTTAATGAAGAATAATAAATTTTATCAACTTGCATTAAACCAATTGAATGTAAATATTTTAAACCTTTCTTATCACATATCGAAACTAAATTGCATGCTGGATCTGACTCAATACAAGAAATATGTTTTTTTCCTATATGACCTACACCAACAACTCCAAAATTTATCAACTTATTCATTATTTTTTTTAAATAAACTTACATAATCATCAAGCATTTGAAGTACTTTATATTGGGTTGACTCGTTCATGTAAGAGTTATAATTTTTATTACCATCCAATTTACTAAAAGTTTGATTCAGAATTATCCTCTTTAAAGAGGGAACAATTAAATCTAATTGTAAATTATAAATTTTTTTATGAAGAGTAACTAAATTATCTGAAGATGTTACCTCAATTTCTTTTTTTAAAACTAATAATCCTGAATCAATTTTCTCATTAATTAAATGAGATGTGACACCTAAAGAAAAATTATAGTAAATAGACCATAATAATGAATCCAAACCTCTGCATTCAGGTAAAAGAGCAGGATGAAAATTAATTATTCCCTTTTTAAATAATGTTATAATATTTCCTTCTAATAATCTTGCTCCAGCAATTATGCCTAAATCAATTGAGTACCGCAAAGTTATTTTTTTTAAATCCGCATTATTATGATCAACAACATAATAAGGTATGTTATGCTGTTTTGCTAAGTCAGAAGGGTGATCAACATAATCATTGTTCGCTTTATAATTAATAATCTTTTTAGGTTTTTTTATTTCTTTGAGTTTAGCAGCTACAATAACATCAATTTTAAAATTGTTTTCATAAAGTTTTTTTATAAAGTCAACAGATTTTTTGTGTTTAAAATTATAAACAAAAAGTAAAATTTTTAACCTATTATTATGCATTAAAAAATTCAATTATACTATTTGATATATATTCAATCTGATCATTTGACGTTTCTGGGCACATAGGCAAAGAAAGTACTTGATTTGAAATTTTTTCAGAATTTTCTAATTTTTCAAATGAAAATGATTTATAAGCTTCTTGCTTATGTATAGGTATTGGGTAATAAATCATTGATGGAACATTTTTTTTTTAAAAGAAAATCTTTTAAATCATCTCNTTGTTTTTCATTTTTAACTTTGATTGTNTATTGATGAAATACATGCGTTGAGTAATCAGCTATTTTGGGTAAAACTATTTCAGAAACATTATTTAATAGATTATTATACTTTATAGCATTATTTAATCTGGTGTTATTGTATTTATTTAAATATTTTAGCTTAACCCTAAGAATAGCTGCTTGAATNGAATCTAATCTAGAATTTAAACCAATAGTTGAATGTTTATATTTTATTTGTTGACCATGATTAGAAATCAATCTAATTTTACTTGCTAATTTATCATCATTTGTGAAGATTGAGCCTCCATCACCAAAACAACCTAAATTTTTTGATGGATAAAAAGATGTTGTTCCAATATGACCGATAGTTCCAGTATACTTTNTGGATTTATCAGAGTATATATATTGCGAACCTANTGATTGAGCATTATCTTCAATAATAAATAAATTGTGTTTACTACTTATTTCCAAAATACGTTCCATATTTTCAGCTTGACCAAACAAATGAACAGGTATNATTACTTTTGTNCTTGATGAAATCNTATCTTCAATGGAGTCNAAATCTAACATAAATGAGTTTAAATCAGTNTCNATAAAAATAGGTTTTAATCCTAATAAAACTACGACTTCAGCTACAGAAATAAAGGTAAAAGTTGGTATTAAAACTTCATCTCCTTTTTGTAATCCTAAACTCATTAATGCAATCTGAAGAGCATCTGTTCCATTTGCACAAGACATGCAATGCTTTACCCCTAAATAATCTGCTAGTTCGGATTCAAACATTTTAACTTCGGGCCCGTTTATATACATNCCTGTACGCAAAACATTACTTATACCAATATCTACTTCTTTTTTTATTTTTTGGTATTGAGATACTGTATCAACAATTTTTATTTTTTTCATTCTAATTTAAATTATACCTGATGCTTAAACCTACGTTAGTATTCGATGTTGGAAATGATGAAGATACAACATAATCAGTCACAACTTGATCATAAAATAACTTTATATTCAACTTATTCCCTATAACATAATCAGCAGAAAATTTCAAAGTAAATAATATTTGGCCGCTTGTAGGCTGATTACTTAATTCCTCTATTTTTCTAATGATTGTTTTATTTTTACGTAAAGATATATCCGCACGCAAATCTAAATCACTTTTAATATTTTGATCTTCGAATCCGGCATTAAATAATAATCTTACATCTTGAATACGATAACCTAAACCTGCAACATACTCATTTCCTTTTACTTCAGTTATTTGACTATTTGCTAAACTTAAACTAATACTTCTATCTCTCTTGTATTCAACTCTAGCTGTAATACTATTTTTCATGGTCATATCAAATTTAACTAAGGGAGCAAACTGTTCAGTTATAGCAACCTGATCAATTTGATATTCTGGTAAATAATTTCCGTTTGAATCGAAAATAAAGTCAGGGTTACCAAAATTTAAATTACTTAAAAAAGAACCTATAGAATAAGTAGAGCGATAACTATGAGACATTGAAATATTCTTAAATCTTTCCTTAAACCATTTTATTTTAATTAACCCATCATAATTAATATTCCAATTTGGTAGAGGAATAGATGGGAAATTATTTAATGATTGATTATTAGGACTGGTTCCTGAATATGCGGCTAAAAAAGCGGGTATTAATACTTCTTGGGAATTTGGACCATAACCTTCAGGGTAAGATTGTGAAGAAAAAGGAATTCCATTTTCCATTGCTAATCTTTGGGCAATATCAAATCTATAATTTACAAAATTATTGAAAAGTTGAGAAGAATTGTCAATTCCATCATTAACAAAAGAAGTTTTTATTGCTAAAAAAGAAATATTAAAATTACCTGTTTTTGTTGGGCTAATACTTTCCCAATTAGGAGGGCCAAAATCATCAGCTATACCATCCCCATCTGAATCTGCGTTATTTCTAAAATACTCTGATTCATTTAAAGCATATCTTCTAGAAGCAGTCAACATAATTTTAAATCTAGGCAAAGGCTCTATTGTTGACCTTAAATTAAGGTTAACAGTATGAGTTCGAGAAAAAAGATTACTCATATTAGGGTCAGTAGTTAACCATCCATTATTAGCAGCTATGTCCCTTATATCTTGTTGACTTCCTAAAACAAAACCTAGGGTAGGTGCTTGAGAAGAAGAGAAAGAATTTTGCATACCTAATATTCCTGTTTCAGGCAAAAATCCTGGTAAAAAAGTACCGTTAGTTTCTGTGTAAGAAATTGAAAAATTCTTAACAGCAAATATTGGTCGTACAAATGCTTTTAATAATTCTAAACTTTTCTTTTCTTCTTCCTCTTTATCATTTTTTTCATCATCTTTTTTCTGACTATCTTCAGATCTAGATCTGTTACTAGAAGGCCTTCTACTATTAGAGCTTGTAGATAATAATTTCTTAAGAAAAGGAACTTTATTATATAATGAAGACAAACTTATTTGAGTGTTAATTTTTATAGAGTTAGTATTTTGAATAGTGTTCCCAAAACTTGATGCAGATAGAGAAGATGCCCTCCAATCATAGCTTGCATCATAATTAATATTTGTATTCACCCAACTTAATAATGGAATTTTATTAATTGGTAATGTGTATCTTATATCAAAATTATGTCTATATTCAGTTGGCCTACCTAAAGATAAAATATTAGACAAAATACTATCTTTTTCTTCTTGTGTGTCTATTCTCCCAGTAGGCTCATCAATAATTGCTTGACTTGAAGATGAAAAATTTATTTTCAATGATCTTGTTAAATCATATTTAAAATTAGAAGTTCGATTCATTGAAAAATATTTACTGAAAGTAGGCTCAATTTCAAAATCTATATCAGAATTATTTCTGAGCTTTGTTTCTAAATAACTCCTGTAAAGATCTGTTCTAAACGATACTTGTTTAGGGAGATAGTAAAAATTAAAATCTCTTATTAATCTAAAATATTTTCCTTTTCTAAATAATTTAATTTTACTAAAAGGTTTAATATTTTTTGGATTAGTATTGAAATTATAACTAAGACCCCCATTATATTCCTTTCTAAAACTATATTCTGTATTTATATTTCTATAAAACGTTTCATTATAAGAGTAACTTAATGCTAAATTTTCTAAATCATATACTTTTGAATCATTTATTCCTGATTTTCTTTCTTTTCTTACGTTAGTAAAATTAATACTCTTTCTTTTAGTGTAATCCTGTACAATATTTTTAATTGAATCTTTTTCTTCTTTAGTCTCATATGCATCTAAAGCCGCATCTAATAAAATATCCGGATCTAAAGGATTATATTGTGGATTTCTAACATCTTCTGAAACAGAAAAATACATTGGTATTCTTACATTTGACTTTTCTGAAAAAAACTTACCAAGTTCAAAAGAACTACTTACATTGTATCTTCTTGTTTCCTCTATATTTCTTTCAGAAACATTTTTCTCAAGACTACCAAAACCTACTGTACTAATAGAACCTGCAAAAGCTAAGCTACCAACATCTGCTAAATTTAATTTCATCTGCATTCTAGATGCCCAACCACCTTGCTCATTAAAATCAGTTAATCTTAGCTCATTAACCCATATTTCAATACTTTTAGCTACCCCATCATCTTCTTTATTTCTAACACCAATCATAATCGAATTTATGTCTCCCAAATTTGGATTTCCCTTTAAAGAAACCTTATTTTGACCATCCATAAACTCATACAAGTCAGCATAAGAGAAATTTTCCTGAGAGTTATTAATTAATTCATTACGCAATTGTTTAACAGTTTGAAAGAGGGAAAATGGTATGTTAAGTTCATTTTCTGTAGGCCAAACTTGATTGCGATCAGATTCTCCCCAATTTGTTATCGATAAAGGAATTTCATATTCATAATAATTATTAGTATAATCACTACCCAATCTCAAAAAAACCATCATTTCGCCATCTTGAACTTGATCCTCTTCTAAAGATTCCGCATGAATAAACATTTTAATACGTTGGTAATTTCTCATATCCATATTAACATTCTTAAAAGTTGCTCTAGCATCGCCATCCTCTAAGCCATTGACTTTAAGAACCATTGACTGTTCATTTTGTTGTTGTAAACTTGTAGCGCCAATTAAAGTTTCCCTTTCAATACCCGGTGGTAAGACATAATTAATGGGTATTTTGGATCCATTTTCTTCAATATTTACAACAGANATATCAAAGGANGCATCGGAATTAATTTCAAGCTCATCGTTTTCTACTAAAGATTCATTATACCTTCTCCACTCGCCCCTGACTAACTCCAATGAAGCAAATCTACATACTATGTTATTTGAAAATCCATTAAAGAAAAATCTTATAAATCTTATAGATTTGAAATCCTGAATTGTACCAACTCTATTTTCATATGCATAAATTGGTATCTTAAACTGTATCCATCTTGCATTATTATCAGGGCCTACATTTACAATTTCATCAGTTATGAAATTAGAACCTACAATTAAATCTTCAGGCCTAAGACTAATTTTATACTGATAATAACTTTCAACCTCACTTAATGTTTGATCATTATTTATGTCCTCAACATTAGGTAAATTTGTTGCGGAAGTTGGAAAAGATTCTGTGGACTGATCAGATGTAGGAGAGTTTCCCTCAGTACCGTTAAAAAGCTTATATCTTTCTAAGATACTTGTTTCATTTTGATCAAAATCTGAACCCCTAAAATATTTAAAATTATCAGCTGCAGGATCATCAAAAGCCTTAATATAAGCACCTGAACTTTGTGAAAAAATATTACCAATACTATCTAGATATGACATAGAATAACCCATATCAGGGGGAACAAATAATCTTTCTAAATCATCATCCATTCCATCATAACCAACATCTTGATTTTGTCTAGAGCTTGATTCATTGTCAAAGGCATTAACTAATGACTGAATTGTTGGGACTTTTCCCCAAATTGTTGTATCAACATTTAACTCTCCTCCATCAATAGGCAATCCATTCTCAAAACTTTTTCTTGAATCTTTTAAAATATCTTCTGAGACATTTCCAATATTAATAAAAAAATCTCCCCCTGGATTTATTGATTCATTTTCTAAAGTATTTGGATCGTCAATAAATGGATCCATCATCCAAAATTCAATAAATTCAATATTTGCTGCCTCAAAATCATTTGTTTCTATTTCTCTCATCATACCTCCCCATCTGCTCTCAGGTTCATTTAAAAACCCAGACTCATTAATTCCCGCAGAATACTGAGTTGGTAAAATATCAAAGTTATAGGGCCCCCTTTCTGATGGATAAAATGCTAAATCAAATGTTCTTAATCTTTGAGGCTGACCATTGACTATATCTTTATTTGGAAAAATTTCTGTTATCAATACTTCTCTTACATAATTATTTTTTTGTTGGGATTCATCTTGCTGTATATGAGATGGTGTTATTGAAGAGTTTCTCTGAAAAAGAGGATCGATTACATACCAAGCTAATTTTGCTCTGTTAAATCCATATGCTAAATCATTAGTTAGAAAAGCTTCAGGGAAATATCCAGAATTATTGATATTACCAGTGGGTGTACTTGATAGGAACCAAGCTGCTGATGATCTTATATCAATTGTTGATTGACTATTTTCAAAATCATCAATGTACGAAGTCCCAGTAGAATTTAAATCTATAGATTTTGGATGTCCTGGTATAAAATGAGCAAATTCTCCAACAACAGAAAAGGTGGATTTTTCTTTAGTTTCAATTAAAGGTATCTTATCGATAATTTTAGTTATAAATCTAGAATCTGTGGAATATGCTCCATTTAGTCCCCATATTGTATTAGAAATTGGTTCATCCCCAATATTAATTTTTTGAGTTAAAGGTTTCTCTGTTAGATTTAAAATGCTAGCTCCTAGAACAAAATCTTTATTAAATCTATAATCTAAATGAGCCCCCATAAAACGTTTTGATTGAAAATTGAATAAAGAATTATTTTCTAAAGAAATCATTATTGGNTGCGATGAATTAAGAATACCCTGATCTATGATTTTAACACTTCCCATAGTATAATCTACTGTGTAGTGAATATTTTCCTCCAACTGTGTTCCACCAGAAGTTACACGAACAGAACCTTGTGGAATATTCATNGCATTTAGAGATATTTCAGAGCTAACAGATGACTTGTATTGACCTTTAAGTATAAATCTATTTAACTCAGATATTTGTTGCGCAGCTGATTGAGTTGAGTCATATAAAGCCTCAAAAGCATACTTACTCGCAATACTATTTGGATTGATGTTTTCACAATCGCCTCCTAATTTTTGTCTTAGAAAACAGCCAAAAGGTTCTGTCATTGGAAAATAAATNCTTCCATTTGATGAGTTTATTGTAATNCCATCAATAAAATCAAATACGCCATCCGCCCCTGGGTCATTATTTGCATTTAAATTATCCAAATTAAAGACTTGAAGTAATAATGAGTTTGCTATATCACCCTCAGTTAAAAAATTAACTGGNGTTCCTAATTCAGGGTTTTCATAAAAAATATCTAAAATAAAATCTTCTCTATTAACTTGGTAAGCTCCTAATCCATATACATTTTTCATCATCAATTTCCATATAGGTTGCGAAACATCAGTTGTAGTTGACTTTAATAATTTTAAAATTAAAACATCTGGGGATGTTACATCGCTTGAGAACTCACCAACCTGATAGACGACTCCATTATGAGTATATTGAAAAGCAACTGCTAATACTTCATCTGAGTTTAAAGCTTGATTAAGAGATATAAATCCCAACTTANTATTGAAAGTATATTCTGTTGATGATAANCTTCGAGCATTTTCTACCTTTTCATAATCTACAGATTGGTAAAATTGAGAACCATTTTGCTCATACTCACTAAAAGCTGATGTTATCTCCTCCACATTTCTTATTGAATCACCCGTTTCAAAAGCAATCTCATCAATAAACTCAATGGGATTTAAAGAGTTATTTAAATTACTTGGCCAATCAACTGAGCTTGGTTCTTGGGCTACAATTGGATTCCCAACTATATTAATGTCAGACTCGCCTAAATCTTGAAAAGCAAGTATATTTCTTGTATTTGTTGTCGAAGAGTTTTTATTAGTTACATACACTTCAATCTTGGTTATATTANCTGGTGAATTAATGATTGGTGTTTCTGATAAAAATTGATCATAATTATTATAAAAATATTGTGATAAATAAAAATGTCTATTTTGCTCATAGTTATCAATTGAAATTTCAAAATCCATAGTTTGAGCCCCACCCTCAATTTCTAGAATAGAAGTCTCACTTTTTTGCTCAGAAAATACAGTTGTAAGTGTTGCTCTACCAAATTGCATTTTAGCTTTTATCCCAAACAGGCTTTGAACTCCAGTGATTAATGAACCCGATAATGGTAAGTTAACATTACCAAGTTCTATATTTTTAATTATATCATCTTCATCACCAGCATACTCTAATTTCATTTCGTTTTCAAACTCAAAAGTTGCCTCAGTATCATAATTTGCTTGTAATTGTAATTTCTCACCTATTCTTCCTATAACATTAATTTGAATTCTCTCATCAAAATTAAATGATGTTGTTTGCCTTTGAGCTTCTGGTAATGCTGGATTATCAATTTTGTTTATAACTCCAGAAAAAGTTAATTCCACTGCTCCTTGTGGCCTAATAGAAACCAAATCTGATCCAAATATTTTATTGATAACTTCTTTGCCTAAATTAACTTTAGGTACAGCTCCTCCGGACTCTAAATCAATAGAGTTTGATGAAATCTTTTGTCTCCAATAGTTTTTTAACTCTTTATTTAATAAGTAGTCTTGGTATTGAGAATGAGAAAAATATGAATTATTCTTTAAGAAAAAATTACCGAAAAACTGATCAATAACTACTTCATTCGCATCACTATCATAACTTAGACTATCCTGTAAATTATTAGGCTCATCAAACCACAAACCATCGTTGTATGGAAGATCAAGAGTATCTGTGTCCTGAGAGAAAGTAAATCCACTAAAAAAAAGTAGAAAAATAGAAAGAAAGTATCTTCTTAAATAAGCCACATCAAAAATTCTTTAAACTTAATTTTATAAGTTCCTCAACAGAAATATCAGGAGATTCATTTAAAATATTATCTAAAATTTTGTTCGATTGTTTTGCAGAGAATCCTAATGTTTCTAGAGCAGATAACGCTTGATTCTTTTTAATATTATTATTATCATTAAAATTATTTTCAATAATCTCAACCTCTTTAATTTTATCTTTTAAGTCAATTATAATTCTTTGAGCAGATTTCAATCCTATTCCCTTAATGGATTTTAGTTTATTTATATCCTCAGATGATATTGCTTGATTTATTTCAGACGAAGATAAAGATGACAATATCATCATTCCGGTTGAAGCACCAACTCCTGAAACAGAAATTAACAATCGAAAAACTTTACGCTCTTCAATTTTAAAAAAACCATATAAAGTATGAGAATCTTCTCTGACATTTAGATGGGTAAATAGTCTAATTTTTTTATTTATACTTGATTCCAGTTTTGAAAAAGTAGTCAAAGAAATATTTATAAAATATCCTATTCCGTTANAATCTAAAACTACATAAGTAGGTGTTAATTCACAAATATTTCCCTCTATGTGTGTTATCATAATTTTTGTTTTTTTGTTTGAGCTCCTGCAGCTGCTATTCTAGTTATATTTACAATTTCATTTACACTACTTTCTAATTGAACTATATGAACTGACTTTTTTAAACCCATCAAAATTGGACCAACTGTATCAAANTTGGANAGTTCTTGTAACAACTTATATGAAATATTTCCGGATTCTAAATTTGGAAAAATTAAAGTATTAACATTTTTATCTGCTAATTTTGAATGGGGAAATTGTTCCATCATCTTATTTTTATTTAATGCAAAATTTGCTTGAAATTCTCCATCAACAATTANATTAGGATGGTTTTCATGAAAATACTTGATAACATTTTGTAATTTTTTTGATTCTTGATCTTTTACAGAACCAAAGTTTGAATATGATAAAAGTGCTATAATAGGGTTAATTCCAAAACGCCTAACTTCTTTAGCAGTTAAAAGAATAATTTCAATCAACTCATCTTCAGAAGGTAATTTATTTATTGTTGTATCAGCAAAAAAAAGCGGACCTCTTTTTGTAAGAGTTACATATAATCCTGCAACTCTTTTAACATTTTTTTGCATACCAATTATTTCTAAAGCTGGCTTTAAAGTTTCAGGATAACTTCTTGTTACACCAGAGACCAAACCATCAGCTAGGCCCTCAGAAACTAACATNCAACCAAAATGGTTTATATCTCTCATTTTTCTTAATGCTTGACTGTAAGTTACACCATGACGGTTTCTAGATTTCCAATAACTTTTAGCAAATGATTCTACTTGAGTTGAGCTATCATCACTTTTAGGGTTAATAATTTTTACACCATTTAACTCAATTGAATTCTCAAGCATTAATTTATTTATTCGATTTTCATCGCCTAATAAAATAGGAATGCAAAGTTCTTCATCATGAATAACCTGCACAGCTTTAAGAACTTTTAAGCTAGTTGCTTCGGGAAAAACAATTTGCTTTTTATTAGTCTTTGCTATTTTAGTTATATTTCTTATTAGTTTACTTCCTAAACCTAATCTTTCGTTTAAATTATTTACATATTTTTCCCAATTCATTTCTTTAATTGCAGAAACACCTGATTTTATTGCAGCTTTTGCAACAGCAGGAGCAACAGTAGAAAGTAATCTAGGATCACTAGGTTTAGGTATTATATAATTAGGCCCAAATACNAAAGATTGTTCATCATATGCCAATAAAACTTCTTCAGGAACCATTTCTTTAGCTAAATTAGCAATTGCTTTTACTGCAGCTATTTTCATTTTTTCGTTAATACAATTAGCTCTCACATCCAATGCTCCTCTAAAAATATATGGAAAACCTAAAACATTATTCACCTGATTTGGATAATCAGATCTACCTGTTGCCATTATAACATCACTTCTTGATTTTATTGCTGATTCATATGAAATTTCAGGATCAGGATTAGCCATGGCAAAAACAATTGGGTTTTTATTCATTGACTTTAACATTTTTTGNGTCACAACATCAGCAACAGAAAGCCCAATAAATACATCAGCATCTTTCATNGCNTCTTTTAAATTTTTAACCCTTCTATTAGTTGCAAAATATGATTTATATCTAGGNAGATCTTCTCTTTTATTATTTACAACTCCTTTACTATCACACAGAATAATATTTTCTTTTTTCAAACCCAGGCTCATGTACAATTTTAAACAAGAAATTGCCGCGGCACCAGCGCCATTTACTACAATTTTTATATTTTCTATTTTTTTGTTTGCTATTTCAAGAGCATTTAAAAGAGCTGCAGACGATATAATTGCTGTTCCATGTTGATCATCATGCATTACAGGAATATCTAATTCTTTTTTTAATTTTCTTTCTATTTCAAAACAATCTGGAGCTTTAATATCTTCTAAATTTATTCCCCCAAAAGTAGGAGATAATGCCTTAACAGTATTAACAAATGTATCTACATCATTAGCATCTAATTCAATATCGAAAACATCTATGTCAGAGTAAATTTTGAATAATAAACCTTTTCCTTCCATAACAGGTTTTGAAGCTTCTGGTCCAATATTACCTAAACCAAGTACTGCTGTACCATTTGTAATAACTGCAACTAAATTCCCTTTGCTGGTATATTTATATACATCTTTTTTATTTTTAGCAATACTTTTACAAGGCTCAGCAACTCCGGGTGAATATGCTAAAGAAAGATCATGNTGAGTGCTATAATTTTTACTTGGGATTACTTGTATTTTTCCAGGGCGATCTTTTGAGTGAAAATTTAAAGCCTCTCTTCTACTAATTTTTTCCATATTTTTTATAAAATTATAATATAAAAGCCAGTTATATAACTGGCTTATTAATAATTATCAATGAATAATTTTTAGGATGCTGATATTTCATATACAATTACTTTTTCAATATAAATATCAGGATTATTTTCTAAGTAAAATCTATATAGAACTTCATATGTGCCAGGAACAGATGAATTAAAATAACCTTTAAAATAATCATCTTCCTCAAATGATTCTAGAGTTAATGTTGTTGGTGAAACAGTAACATCTGAACCAAAACAAACATCTGCAAAACAAAAATAAGCAGAATATTCATCGGTACTAGTAAAGATTTTTCTAGCTTTAATAGACACAGCTTCACAAGATGAGTTTCTTATATGAACATGTGATATAACATCTTCACCCACTAAGCCCGTAACTAAATCATCACTATAAGTAAATTCTAAAACAGATTCTAAAGGGTAATTACATGAACCTAATAATAAATCAGTTGCATTAGAATCATAATTACATGCAACAGGATCAGTGCAACCCTCAATTATCTCTTCATCATCGCATGAAAAAAATAAAAATGAAAAACTTAATATTATTAATAATGCAAATCTTTTCATAACTATACATTTTTGTTAATAGCACAAATTTAAACTAATAATTTATATTATTTAGTATATTTTAATTGATAAACACTCTCATCTTTTTTGTATATTTATAATCCTAAAAAATTTAACTATTAATTAATACAACGAATTATGAAAAAATTATTACTTATTGCTGCATGTTTTTGGACAACATTTTCGTTTGCCCAACTTCCTCCAAATAGTTTTGGTGAAGATTTTACAATAACAGATATAAATGGCCAAGAGCACAATTTATATGATGTTTTAGATGAGGGTAAAACTGTAATATTAGACTTATTTGCTGTTTGGTGTGGACCATGTTGGTCTTATGCTGAAACTGGTGTTCTTGAAGATTTACAAGCTGCTTATCCAAACGATGTAGTTGTAATGGCTATTGAAGCAGACCCTAGTACTGCAGAAAGTGAAATTTATGGTGGTGGCGGATCTGTTGGAGACTGGACATCTTTAATTGATTATATGATGGCAGATGATCCTTCAGGAGATATTGCAAATGATTATGCATTATCTTACTACCCTACAATTTATAAAATTTGTCCAGATAGGATGGTAACTGAAGTTGGTCAATTAGGGAGTGTATCTGCTTTTTACAGTGAAATCCAATCTTGTTCACAAGCAACATTTTCTAAAGACATGAAAATTTTAGAATATAATGGAGTTGGAGCTCATTGTAATGGAACAGCTTACCCCTCTGTTAAAGTTCAAAATTACAGTTTAGGATCAAATGTTTATAGCTTTAATGTTAAAACTCTAGAAAATGGGCAAGAAATTAGCTCTACTCCTTGGTCAGGTAACCTTTCAACATATGAAACTGCAAATGTTTCATTAGGTCCAATTTCTGGCTTTTCAGGAAATACAGGCTTAACATTTGAGATAGAATACTCAGGAGACCAAGACTCTTCAAATGATACTGCTACAACAACATTATCTACTGTTTCTCAACAATCATCTGCTGATGTTACACTACATATTGAAACTGACGGATGGGGATATGAAACTTCATGGTCTCTTCAAAACATGTATGGAGATATCATTGCTGGTGAAGACGGCACTTTAGCTAATGAAACATCATATGACTGGGAATGGAGTTTAGGAGAAGGGTGCTATATATTTACAGTAACTGATTCATATGGTGATGGCGTTGCTGGGGCACAATGGGGAAGTGTGGACGGAATTGTAAGCTTACAAGATGCCAATTATGGTGTTCTTTGGGAAGGAGTAGATTTTGGAGCCGAAGGTTCACTTGTTTTCGAAGTATCTGCCGAACTAGATATGGAAGAAAATAATGAAAATTTCGTAAACATTTATCCTAATCCATCTAAAGACTATACTAATATTTCATTAAACCTATCAACAAATAAATCAGTAAATATTAATATTTATAATACACTTGGTCAATTTGTTGACGGATATAATAAAGGATTAATGTCAGCAGGAAACCATAATATAACGCTTGATGTTGATCATTTAGTGGAAGGACTATACTACATTGAAATCAACCTAGGAGATGAAACTATTTTAACTCCAATAAATATTGTTAGATAATTTTGTTGTGTAATAATTAATATCAATAAAAAGCCCCATTTTTTTGGGGCTTTTTATTTATTTAAAATTAAAGCTAACTTTAAATAAATTTTTTAAATATGAAAAGAATACTTTTAATACTAATTTTAAATTTATTTGTAATTTCCTGCATATCTCAAGAAAGGATTCCTTCAGTTAATATTAAAACATTAGACGGGAAAACTATAAATACCGCTTCATTTAGTAATAACGGAGACCCAATTATTATAAGTTTTTGGGCATTGTGGTGCAAAAACTGTATCAAAGAATTAGAGGCTATTGCAGAAATCTATGAAGACTGGCAAGAAGATACTAATGTAAAACTTATTGCAATTAGTATAGATGATTCAAGAAATACTTCAAAATTAAAACCCTTTATAAATTCCAAAGGATGGGAATATGAAATTTACCATGATCCAAATAGTGACTTTAAAAGAGCTCTAGGAATAAACTCTATTCCTCATACTTTTTTATTTAATGATAAAATGGAAATCGTTTGGGACAAAATTGGTTACACAGACGGCCATGAATTAGAGTTATATGAAAAAGTGCTAGAATTGAGCAAGTAAATTATGAATAAATATCTTTTATTTATTTTCTTTATACTATTCAACTCCAAAAATATTGGCCAAGGAATAAATAATTTCTCTATCAATGGGAATTTAGTTTTAAATGGACAAACTTTTCAAGAAGATTTACAAATTGGAGCTGAAGAAAGAGATCCTAATTTAACAAGCAACCTAAATATTTTTATAAAATATAAAAATGATATTACTGCTGGAATAAGATACGATATTTATAAAAATCCTATACCGGGCTTTGAAAAATATGAAGGAAATGGAATTGGTAATAGATTTATTCAATTTCAAAACATTAAAAATACAGATATTACTTTAGGTCATTTTTATGATCAGTTTGGAAGCGGTATTTTATTTAGAAGTTATTTTGACCCAACATTAGGTATTGATAACGCAATTGATGGCCTTAGGTTAAAATATAATCCTATTTCAGGTATTGACCTGATTGGAATTATAGGTAAACAAAAAAACTATTGGGGACTAGGACCTGGGCTAATAAGAGGATTTGATGCTAATATTTTTATAAATAATTTTATTTTAAAAAATTCAAAATCAATAATGACTTTTGGTTTAAGTTTTGTTACAAAAAAACAAAATGATGTTAATCCAGTTTATATTTTACCCGAAAATGTGGGTAGTTGGTCTGGAAGAGCAACTTTATCAAATGGAAATTGGAGCTTTGAAGGTGAATATGCTTATAAAATAAATGATCCATCACAAACAAATAATTATATATATAAAAATGGNAACTCTATTATNTTATCTANNAGTTATTCTATAAAGGGNTTAGGTTTTGTNTTAAGNGGAAAAAGAGTTGATAATATGAACTATAGATCTGANAGAAATGCTGTTCTTCANGAACTAAACATTAATTTCCTGACCTCACTAAANAAACAACAAAGCTATTCATTAGCNTCTATATATCCTTANGTAACACAACCTAATGGNGAAATGGGAATTCAATTTGACTGTTTTTATAAAATACCTAAAAAAACNAAATTAGGNGGGAAGTACGGNACNGAACTTAGTTTNAATTTTTCAAATTGTTTNGACATTAATCGNGAGCCAATTTCAGAAGAAACTCAAATNTACGANCCTGGCACCTTAGGATATGAATCTAATTTTTTAAAAATTGGTGAAAANAAATTGTTTCAAGAATTAAACATAGAGCTTAAAAAGAAAGTAAATAGAAAATTGAAATTGTCATCAACTTATATTAATGTTTATAATAACGATAAAATCTTGAAAGCTCAAAAAATTCTCGAAAACAGCAGTCACGAAGAAATTTATGCTAATATCATTATTACTGAGTTTGAGTATAAAATAAAACCTAGATATACTGTAAAATCAGAATTACAGCATCTTGAAACGAACCAACATTTTGGTAATTGGGGAATGGCTTTATTTGAAGCAAACTTAGATAAATTTTTCTTTTCTATTCAGGATTTATATAATTATGGACACCCAGAAAACACAGCTCACTATTACTCTCTAACAGTGGGTGTGGTAAAAAATTCACATAGATTAGAGTTAAGATACGGAAAAGTCAGGGCCGGTCTATTTTGCGTTGGAGGAATATGCAGGGAAGTTCCTGCAGCAAATGGATTTAGTATCAACTTAACAAGTTCATTTTAATTATGAAAACAATTAATATACTTGCTATTATTACATTTACATTATCAATTCTAACTAATTGCGATAAAATAGAACCTCCTTATATTGAAGGTTGCGCAAATTGTTGTGGTGAAAATAATAGTACTCAACCAATTAAAAGAATTCTAATTGAGGAGTTTACAGGTCATAAATGTAGCAATTGTCCAAATGGAACAAGAATACTTGAAGGGCTTAAAGAAATATATTGTGATCACCTTGTAATTGTTGCTTGCCACCCTACTAATCAAGATTTTACTGCACCAAATGACTTTGGACCACTATCTACAGATTTTAGAAAAGAAGAATGTACGCAGATTGGAAATGAATTCGGATTCTGGGGTTTTCCTTCTGCATTAATTAATAGAAAAAATATTGATAATAATTACTTTTTATTTACATCAGAATGGAGCGAAACAATTGATAACTTAATATTTGACTCTAATGGTAATAAATTAACTCCTGATTTAGAAATTGATATAAATTATCAAATAAATAATATAGATACTAAGGAACTTAATATTGATGTTTCATTAAATTATATAAATCAACTTGATGGTAACTATAATTTAGTTGTTTTAATTACCGAAGACAACATAATATCTGGTCAATACGATGGTGATCAATTAATAGAAAACTATGTTCATAATCATATATATCGCGCTGCAATTAATGGAGCTTGGGGAGAAAACATTGGAGAAAATTTGAATTTTAATTATCCTAATTTTACTTTTAATACAAAACATAATTTAAATTGGAATGAACAATGGGACAATTTAGATAATTGTGCTATAGTAGCATATGTATATGACGTAACTACAAATGAAGTTATTCAAAGTTTTGAAACAAAAATTAATATAATTGATTAAAGTCTGTGATAAAAAAAATATTAATCATAATTTTTCCTATCTTTTGCTTCTCACAAGAATTTAACTCAGGGTTATCTTTAGGGATTTCTACAAGTCAAGTATCAGGGGATCAATTAAGTGGATTTAATAAAATTGGCCCTAGAATAAGTATATTCTTAAATCGAAAAATAAATTGGTACTATTTGCAATTAGAGCTACAATACATAAGTAAGGGCAGTAAAAAAAATATATCAAATGATTTAGATCCTTACCTAGACAATACATATACTTCATTTATTAATAATTATAGATTTCATCTAGAATACTTAGGTATACCAATAAGTATTAAAGCAAAAGTCAAATCTAATTTATCAGTAGAAACAGGTTCTGCAATAAATATTTTAACTAATCAAAAAGAAGAAATAGATTTTTATATTGATAATTCAAGGAAAGTAAATAAATTAGAATATTGTTTTTTCATAGGTCTACTATGGAATATAAGTCCTAATTACTATATTAATATAAGAGCTAGCAACTCTATTCTTCCTATTAGAAAACATTCATCTGGACAAACATATAGACTAAATAAAGGTCAATACAATACAACACTTTCTTTCAGTATTTATTACAAGATTTAATTAGGAAAAAAGATCTTTTTTTGATATGCTATAAGGTATATTCAAATAATCATAGGCTTTTTTAGTAGCAACTCTTCCTCTTTGAGTTCTTTCTAAATATCCCTGTTGGATTAAAAATGGCTCATATATTTCTTCAATAGTATTAGGTTCTTCACCTACAGCAGTTGCAATTGTTGAAAGCCCTACAGGCCCACCATTAAATTTTTTGATAATAGTTAATAAAATATCTTTATCCATTTGGTTTAATCCATTTATATCAACATTTAAAGAGCTTAAACCATAGTCAGTGATTTTTTTATCAATAAATCCATTACCCTTGATTAAAGCAAAATCACTTACTCTTTTTAATAATGAATTTGCAATTCTAGGAGTTCCTCTACTCCTACTAGCAATTTCTTCAGAAGCTATATCATCAATTTTTGTATCTAAAATTTTAGCAGAACGAGACACTATTTTTGATAAAATAGTATTATCATAATAATTTAATCTAGATACAATACCAAACCTATCTCTTAATGGCGATGATAATAATCCTGCGCGGGTAGTTGCCCCAATTAATGTGAATTTATTTAAGTTGATTTGAACAGACTTTGCGCTTGGACCTGATTCAATCATTATATCAATCCTAAAATCCTCCATTGCAGAATATAAATATTCTTCAACAACAGGACTTAATCGATGAATCTCATCAATAAAAAGAACATCCCTTTCGTCTAAATTTGTTAATAGGCCCGCTAAATCGCCTGGCTTATCAATAATTGGACCAGATGTAATTTTTAGATTAGCATTTAATTCATTAGCAATTATACTAGCAAGTGTAGTTTTTCCTAGCCCTGGAGGACCATAAAGTAAAACATGATCTAAAGCTTCAGAACGTTTATTTGCGGCTCCCACGAAAACCTTGAGATTTTCTTTAATTTTATCTTGACCAGAAAAATCAGAGAAGAATTTTGGTCTTAAATGATTATCAAAATCATTAATTTCAGGGGAATTTTCTTTATTTAAATCATCCATAATTAAATGCTTAAAAACAATATTATGAATTATATTCTACAAAAATAAGTCAATTTTAAACTAATGCTCTTCTTCNCCTTTTGAGAGTGGAACATTTTGTGGGACATAATCTTGCTTTTTTCCTGGTTTAGAATANTCATATGGCCATCGATGAACCGTNGGAATATCACCTGGCCAATTTCCATGNAATTGNTTATCAATTGGNGCNGTCCACTCAAGAGTNTTGGATTTCCATGGATTTTGCGGAGATTTACGTCCTCTAAACATACTATAAAAGAAATTAAAGAAAAATATTAATTGNACGACNGCTCCAGTTATTGCAAAAAAACTAACNACTTCATTAATTTCAATTAACTGAGAAAATCCTTCATAAGCTGAATTGTCATAATAACGTCTTGGTAGACCAGCCATTCCTAAAAAATGCATCGGAAAAAAAGTTCCATATGCACAAATAAATGTTAACCAAAAATGTACATATCCTAACTTATTATTCATGAGTCTTCCAAACATTCTTGGAAACCAATGATAAACACCTGCAAGCATTCCAAAAATAGCAGATAATCCCATAACTATATGAAAGTGNGCTACAACAAAATATGTATCATGAACATTTATATCTAACGCNCTATCNCCTAAAATTAGACCTGTTAANCCACCTGTAATAAAAGTCGAAACCAATGCTAAGGAGAATAACATGGCNGGNGATAATTGTAAATTACCNCTCCAAATAGTCGTTATATAATTAAAAACCTTAATNCCTGAAGGAATAGCAATTAATAAAGTAGTGAACACAAAAACTGATCCTAAAAATGGATTCATACCTGTAATAAACATATGATGACCCCAAACAATAAATGANAGAAAACCAATAGCAAGTATAGAAGCTACCATGGCCTTGTAGCCAAATATTGGCTTTCGTGAATTAGTAGAAATTATTTCAGATGTTATTCCCAAAGCAGGTAAAAGAACAATATAAACTTCAGGGTGTCCTAAAAACCAAAATAAATGCTGAAATAATACAGGGCTTCCACCATCATGCTCTAATAAACCTTGACCAGCAACATACAGGTCTGATAAATAAAAGCTTGTACCCATACTTCTATCAAATACTAATAATAAAGCACATGACAGTAACACAGGAAATGACAAAACACCCAATATGGCTGTAACAAAAAGAGCCCAAATCGTNAGCGGNAGCCTGCTCATTGACATACCCTTAGTTCGAAGGTTTAATATTGTAACAATNTAATTTAGNCCTCCTAATAAAGAAGAAATTATAAATAGNGTCATACTTATTAACCATAAAGTCATACCCATACCTGAACCACTAATAAAGTCTGGGCTTGCACTAAGTGGCGGATAAATTGTCCATCCTGAACTTGCTGCACCACCCTCAGCAATAAAAGGAACAAAAGAAAGTAACATGACAACACAAGAGGCAAAAAAGAACCAATATGACAGCATATTCATGAACCCAGAAGCCATGTCTCTAGCACCAACTTGTAAAGGAATTAATAAATTAGCAAAAGTTCCGCTTAATCCACCAGTAAGNACAAAGAATACCATGATAGTCCCATGAATTGTAACGAGTGCTAGGTATTCATCAGGTGTTATTATTCCACTTTCAGGGCTTTCTAAATGGGCTCTAAAAATTGCAGACAATACCATTGCAACAGCACCCATAAACATACCCGTTAAAAGAAACTGCTTCGAGATCATTTTATGATCTAAACTAAAAATATACTTTGATACAAAACTTTCCTTGTGATGAGCCATATTAATTTTTGTTTTTTGTTTCTATTTGATCAGATAACCAAACTTGATAATCTTCCTCTGATTTAACCTCCACTTCCATATACATGTTATAATGAGAATTTCCACATATCTTGTTACAAAGTAATATATAAGTGAATGTAGTGTCTTGCAAATATTCTTGATATTCCTTTGTTGTCATCGTAGGAGTAAATGCAAACTGAGTACTTAAACCAGGTACACAATTCATTTGAACCCTAAAATGCGGCATATATGCAGAATGAATAACATCTTGACTTCTAAGTTTTAAAACAACCTCTCTATTAACTGGAAGTACTAATTTTCCAGATCCAGAGGGAATAAGAATATCATCTTCTCCTTGCTCAAGTAACCCTTTCGCGTCGGCTGAGACAAAATTAGAAATATACCTTTGCCTTCTTTCTACGTTTTTTGATAATATGGATTCTATCTTCTTTTTATTTGCAATATTAAACTCTGATTCTAATTTCAATGAATCTTTTCGAATAGTTTTTGTTATAGCTTCTATTTGCTTTGTCATGGTACTTTTTGTAATAAGTCCAAGAGGATTATTAGCACTGGGCTCATCTATATCTTCATGAATAGCACTTACGTGTGCTGCGCCAAGAATATTGTCAGATCCAGAGTACCTAGCAGTCCAATCAAACTGACGTGCGTAGAGTTCTATAACCATAGCATCTTCACTTGGTTTTTTTGTTACATCAGCCCATACACTAAGTCCAAAAAATATTAAAACTGATAAAACAACAGTGGGTATAGCAGTCCAAAAAATCTCCAATTTATTATTGTGTGTAATAAAAGAAGCTTTTCTTTTTTTATTTCCTCTGTATTTCCAAATAAAGAAAAATAAAATAGGCTGTAATAACAAACAAACAACTAAAATTAAACCCATTGTAGTATCCCACAATTTATCAATTGGAACACCATGTTCAGAAGCTGGCGCCTGTAATGTTAATTTATTCCACCACTTGACTTGTAAATAAAAGAAAATCATGTATCCAACACCATATAATAAAGAAAGCCAGCCATTAATATTGTTAGATTGATCATTAATTTCATCTTTCTGACCTGATAATTTTGATGACAACTCAACTACTCTTATCAATTGAAAAATAATAAAACTAACAAGTAAAAAAATAATTCCTTTTAAAATAAAATCCATAATCTACTATTCTTTTTTTTTAATGTATAAGTATCTCATGATGCTTACTTTCACCCAACATAGGATGATTTTTCTGCACAAGTTGTCTTTTAGATAAACTTGTAAAAACAATTAATATAAAAAATCCTAAAAAGCCTAAAAATGTTCCTATTTCAACGTATCCAAGATGCCAGTGGCTGTGCATTGTCCCAGGCATTACCATAATAAAAACATCAAAAGCATGCCCTATAATAATTAAAATAGCTACAAATAATAGAGTCCCCTTTGATCTTTTTGCTGAACGATCCATTAAAAGGAAAAAAGGAGCTAGAAAATTAATTGCAAGTGTAATTAATAATAAAGGCTTATAAAACTCATAGCGTTCTTGGTAGTATACAACCTCTTCAGGTATATTAGCATACCAAATTAACATGTATTGAGCAAACCATAAATAGGTCCAAAAAATACTAAAAGCTAAAAGATATCTTCCGAAATCATGCATGTGACTATTATTCAAGGATTGAAAATGTCCCTTATACATTAAATAAATAGTTATTGCAGCAATAAAAGCACAAGCTGTAATAAAGAAGGATGCCAAGCTGTACCATCCAAATAAAGTACTAAACCAATGAGGATCAATTGACATAACCCAATCCCAAGCAGCGGTGGTTGATGTTAGACCTAAAAATAAAACAAATGCCACTGATACTTTAAAACTTTTTTGATACCATTTTTTACCACCTAGTCTATCTTCATTATAAGAATATTTTTTCATTAGAGATATCATCCAAATCCAACCTAAAATATAAATTATAGATCTAATGAGAAAAAATGGAAAATTTAAATAAATTGATTTATTTGCTACAATATAATCATAATCTGAATTTTTCTTTAAATAAGACGATTCAGCAATAATACTGTCATAATTTAAATTTTTAATTAATTTCAGTTCTTCTCCATTAGGATCAATATAAATTTCTTCATTAGTATATATTGGATAATCAAAATCTAGGGATGATTCAACAACATATTTATTTATTAAAGACTCATCTACTAAGGTTAGTTCTTCTCCATTAGAGTCAATATAAACTTCTTCATTAGTATAAACAGGGTAGTCAGATTCTAATGTAGATTCAACAACGTACTTATTATTTAAAGAATCATCCATCCAATGGTATATATGATTCCAATGTAAACCTGCAAGTATAATTAAAAGTAACATAATAAAACCTCCATATGGAATGTAGGAAGTTATTGCTTGTGGAACTCTTAATATCATGGCAGACCAACCCGCTTTAGCAACGTATTGAATCGCCCACCATAATCCAGCTGCAACAGCAACCATCAAAAAGAATAAATTAGACCACAAAATACTTGACCATGGGCGTTGTGCTTTGGCATGAAAATAATGTTTCGTGGCAACATATATATCCTCTTTATCTTTAGCTTTTTCTATTTCAGAAGAAGTAAAGTGGCAATTTAAATCTTTTTCTATTTCTGAGAATATTAATAACATAACGTCACTATTATTTAACTCAAATTCACTGATTTTTATTTCAATAGATTCTTTATTTTTTGTTAAATTAGTTAACCAATTAGTATAACCTTCAGATTGAACAAAATTAGTTCTCATAATAGAGTCTCTCTCTAAAATAAGATTGTCATGTAATTTTTGGTAGAAATTAAGAGAATCTTCCAAAGAAGATTTATTTAAGTCTTTATTATACTTTTTATATACTTCGTTAACTTTATATTTTATCTCTTTATCACTAACATGAGAAGATAATGATTCAAAAAAACCAAAACCTAAACAAATAATACCAATGAATATTAATAAAAAAGATGTTCGCTTAATATTTTTTGTTATTGAATACATTTAATTCCTTTCTTTATTTTGTAATTCAGTTATATAATAAATAATTTTCCATCTCTCCTCTTCAGTAACTAAAGACGCATGAGGCCCCATACTTTCATATCCATAGAATATTGTATGATAAATATGACCAGGCAGCATATCGATCATTGGCTTTCCTGATCGAATTCTAGGAGCTAAACTATCAATAAATGAGGGAGCATTAGTAAAGTATTCTACTATCGTTCCATCAGCTTGTCCCCCATCACCGTTTTTCCCATGACAATGCGCACAAAACATGCCATACAACTGCTTTCCATCAGCACTATATTTTTGTTTTTGATAATCATCCATAGTTGATAATCTTTCATCTTTCATCTCAGCACCTGCTCTGTTAAAGTTACTATATGTTATATCTCCAAAATCATCATCATATTCAAAGGGATAAAAGCCTCTTGGAATAGTACCTTTAACAGGGAGTCGTGCAGACATAGAATCAGAGAAATTTGGGTTTGGTGAGTAAGTTTCGTAAGCATGTGAGTGGTACATATCTGGCATATACTCATACCCTGGATCTTTACTTGTTTTAATTCCATCAGATGCAGAATCACCACAACTTGTAACAAATAATAAAAAACCTAATATGACCACGTATCTAAACTTCATGACTTTTTCTTTTTTGGTAAAAATTTAAAAATTCCACTTAAATTATTTTTTAAATACTGCTTTATACTAATTAATTTCTTTCTCTTCTTTACCTTATATTCTCCAATTTGAATTTCAATAGCTCCTGTTTCCTTCATTATGGCTTCAATTTTTTTAATTTTCTTACTATCCTCTTCACAAATTTCCATTAAAAACTTATCATCTGTTGTTCGTGGGTCAGGATTATATTTTTTTGATCCAGCAAAAACTCCTCTCCCAGGATATAAACCACATCTAAATAAAAAAGTTATGACCATTAAGTGCGCAGCACAAAAAACTGTTGCTTCAAAAGTAACAGGTATAAAAGCGGGTAAATTTTGGCCATATGAAAAGTTTGGTTTTCCACCAATAACCATTGGCCAGTCTTCAATCATTATATACCACATTAATAGTGTAATTAAAAAAGCACCTAAAACTCCATAAATAAATGATGTAATTGCCATTCTACTATACCTTAAGCCCATTGCTGTATCTAAGCCATGAACTGGAAAAGGAGAATATACTTCATTAACAGTATAACCTTTACTTACTAGTGTTTTAGTAGCATGCAACACCTTATCATCGTCATCAAATAATCCATAAATAACCTTATTAGAACTCATAATTTATTCTATTTTTTTTTATTTATTTTTTCAAGTTTAACCAATTCCTCTTTATCCAAATAATGTAAATTTTTATTATATTTTGTACTCGATGATTTCACAATAGTTTTTAATTCAGCCTGTGCAATTACTGGAAATGTTCTTGCATAAAGTAAAAATAAAACTAAGAAAAAACCGCATGTACCAACAAACGTTCCAATCTCTACATACGTAGGAGAATAATCATGCCAACTAGATGGGAGCGGACCCCTATGTAATGTAATAATAATAACAAATCTTTCAAACCACATGCCAATATGAACAAAAAGGGCAAGTATGAAAGTAAATAAAATATTTCTTCGTAATTTTTTAAACCACATTAGCTGAGGAGAAATCACATTACACGTCATCATAATTGCATATGCCCACCAATAACTACCAGTCGCCCTATCAAGAAAAGCATACTGCTCTAGCTCCACACCTGAATACCAAGCAATAAATAGTTCTGTTAAGTATGCACAACCAACTATTGAACCAGTAACTAGAATAATAATATTCATATACTCCATATGCTTAATAGTTATATAATCTTGGAGATCTAATACTTTTCTAGCAATTAATAATAATGTTTGACACATCGCAAATCCACCAAATATCGCTCCAGCCACAAAATAGGGTGGAAAAATTGTAGTATGCCAACCCGCAACAACCGAAGTAGCAAAATCCATACTAACAATAGAGTGCACAGAAAGAACTAATGGGGTTGCTAGTCCAGCTAGAACTAAAGAAATAACTTCATGTCTTTGCCAATGTTTTGCCCTACCGCTCCATCCAAAAGATAAGAAAGCATAAACTTTTTTTGCTATAGGGTTTATGGCTCTATCTCTAATCATTGCAAAATCAGGAATTAATCCCATGTACCAAAAAACTAGAGAAACAGAAAAATATGTAGATATAGCAAAAACATCCCAAAGTAGAGGAGAATTAAAGTTTACCCATAAAGATCCAAATTGATTAGGTAAAGGAAAAATCCAATAAGCCATCCAAATTCTTCCCATGTGAATTAAAGGAAATAAACCTGCTTGTACAACAGCAAATATTGTCATTGCTTCAGAAGACCTATTAATTGATAATCTCCACTTTTGTCTAAAGAGAAGAAGAACTGCAGAGATTAACGTTCCCGCATGACCAATACCAACCCACCAAACAAAATTAGTTATATCCCAAGCCCATCCGACAGAGTTGTTTAATCCCCACACACCTACTCCGGTGCCAATTAAATAAAAAATACAACCAAACAACCATAACATCGCTGCAAAGGAAATTGTAAACAAAGCCCACCACCACCTATTAGCCTTAGTCTCAATAGGTCTTGCAATATCTACAGTTATATCATGTAAATCTTTATTACCAAGAATTAATGGTTCCCTCATGGGAGATTTATAATGCATAATTATATTTTTTTATTTCTTACTTTAGTTTTATAAAAAACAGACGGTTTAGTGTTATATTCCTCAAGTAACACATAAGCTCTAGGATCCTCTTTTTCTTTAACTATTCTACTACTTTTATCTAACATATCACCAAATACTATTGCACCTGTGTCACATGCTGTTTCACAAGCGCAATCAATCTCCCCGTCTCTAACTTTTCTTCCTTCTTTCTTTGCATCTAATTTTGACTTTTGAATATTTTGAATACACATAGAGCATTTCTCCATAACACCTCTAGCTCTAACAGTAACATCAGGGTTTAAAACCATTTTACCTAAGTCATCATTCATGTGATAATCAAAATTGTCATTATCTTTATAATTAAACCAATTAAATCTTCGGACTTTATAAGGACAATTATTTAGACAATACCTTGTTCCAATACATCTATTATATGTCATTTGATTTAAACCCTCATTAGAATGAGTTGTAGCAGCAACAGGACAAACGTTTTCACATGGGGCTTGATTACAATGCTGGCACATTACAGGTTGAAAAACAACCTCTAAATTCTCTGCTGATGATGGAACCTCCATTTCAGCATACATTTCAATAGCTCCAGTGTTTTGCTCAGCAGCTAAATCTTTGTTCATATCACTAGAGTAATAACGATCTAAACGAAGCCAATGCATATCTCTGTTATTTCTTATTTCCTGTTTTCCAACTACAGGTACATTGTTTTCTGCATGACATGCAATAATGCATGCCCCACATCCATTACATTTATTTAAATCAATGCTCATGTTCCATAAATGCATTGAAGGTGTATGTTCTTCATATAAATTTAACTCACTAGGACTAACATCACCTTTGTATGAAGCAAATTTCATAGCCTCATTTCCAGCTTCCGGATCTTTTAAATACTCTCCTAGTGTAGTTTCTTTAACAATTTTTCTCCCCATCATAGTATGACTAACTTGAGTACAAGCAAATTCATGCTCCAAATCAGAAACCTTATTAACCGAAAAATTACCTTTTTGAACTAATTGATTGTTCTCGTATAGTTTAAAAGCATTAATACCAATATTATTACCAACCTTTCCAGCTTTTGTCCTACCATAACCAAATGAAATACCAAATGTTCCGTGAGCCTGACCAGGTTGAACATAAACTGGTAGTCTATATACTTTTTGATTAAAGGTTAAATCAACGACATCACCATTTAATGCACCGTCCGCAACTAACCAATTTTTCAAATCTAATTCTTTTGCGTATGACGGAGATACAGTTAAATAATTATCCCATGTTGTTTTAGATATTGGATCAGGTAGTTCTTGCAACCAAGGGTTATTGGATTGTAGACCCGTTCCCATTGATGGCTTTGTATATAAACAAAGAAAATCTTTTTTATCATTTAAAAGTTTAATACAATTATCAACATTTTTTTGGATTGAATTTCTTTTAATAGAAAATTTATATTTTTTTGCTGATTGATTTACAAATAGAACTCCGTCTCTAAGAGCAGTATTCCATTTAATATTATTTTCAGACTCGTATGATTTTTTTAAATAATCATAATATGAGATATTTTCTCCAGACCAAGCCAAAAACATTTCTTCAGATTGGCGAGTACTAAATAATGGGTTTATTGTAGGCTGCTGTAAAGTATAAACTCCATTATACGGATTGAAATCACCCCAACTTTCTAAGTAATGAGATTTAGGAATCATATAATCCATTAAGGATGCCGTTTCATCTATATACTGGCAAATTGCCAGTTTAAAATTTATTTTATTTGATTCCAATAATTCTTTAAACTTAGGATGATAATAAGCTAAATTATAGTCATTAGTTATAATAGCCCCCACTTTTCCGACGCTAACATCCTTATGTAGCTTTTCTAAATCACTATCATTGGAAGAAAATAAATTGGATTTAATACTGGTATTTATTGTCTTTTCATAATTTTCTAATAAATAATTTATTTTATTAATTATGACTTGTTCGGATTTATTATTACTACCTGATATCACTAATGATTTTCCTTTATTGGACCATAATTCGTTAGCAATATTTTTTATAAGATCTTGGTGTTTATCTAATTCTAGATTAACTGATTTTTCGTAACCTCCAAGTTCCTGTATTTCACCTAATAAATAAAGAATATATTTTAAATTTTCATCAGGATTAAGGGGGACTCTTTTGTCAGCATTAGACCCGGTCAAAGATAATAAAGACTCAAACTGATAATGCTTTGACATATCTCTTCCAGGATTTCTTTTTTTACTGTATTGCTTAGCATGACCACTATCTAGCCACTCAGCTAAAAAATCTGCTCCAAAAGAAACAATTACATTTGATTTTTCAAAATGATACGTTGGAATAAACCTTTCTCCAAAACAATCTTTATTTGCATCAAGGATACCACTCTTAGATATAGGGTCACAATAAACCACATTTAAATTATTATACTTTTTAGATAATAATGCGATAGTTTTTTTTGTAGTAGGACTAATAACCGTAGGGGAAACTAAAACTATTTGTTTACCCTGATTGTTTGTTAAACTTAGTTTATCGATTACTTTTTTATCGATATTATTTAAAAAATTTCCATCTTTATCTTTTATTTTTTTAAGTCTACTAGAATCATACAAAGATAAAACAGAAGCATAAGTTCTTGAATTTAATCCACCTTGAAGAAATGAGTATTTATCATTTGATTTTAAAGATATGGGCCTGCCCTCTCTTGTTTTAACTAAAAGACTAGAAAATACATTTTCTTCAAAACAAGAGCTTGCATAGTAATTGGGATTTCCAGGAATAATTTCTTCAGGTTTATTTAAGTATGGAATAGATTTTCTTACAGGTGCTTCACATGATGATAAAACTGCAGCCGCTGTACTAAAGCCTAAAAATTTTAGAAAATCTCTTCTAGAAGTAGCTGTACTTGATAAATTCTTATCTCCCTCAAACAAACCGTCTAATGGGACTTTCTTTGAAAACTCATTATGTAAATATTCTTCATTCCCTTTTAGATAGGGACTTTTAAAATATTTTTTTTGTTTTTTCATAATCTATATATTATTAATAATGGCATTTAGCACACTCTAATCCACCTATATGCTCTACTTTTAAATTTTCAACATCATGCTTCTCCAATAAATCATCATATAAATGATAATAAGCATTATCTAGGTTAATATCCGTATTTCTATGACATTCTATACACCAACCCATAGTTAGTTTTTCTTTTTGATAAACAACATCCATCTCTTCTATCTCTCCATGACAATCTTGACACTCTATACCACCAGCAACGACATGTTGTGAGTGATTGAAATAAGATAAATCAGGCAAACTATGAATCTGTATCCATTCAATTGCTTTAGGCTGACACTCATCAGTATCAGTTATGTACTGTCTTAAGTCAGGATCCCAACATACAGCGTCATAAATTTTTTGTATTTCTTCTGTACCCGAATTTGTTCCTTCATAAATAGTTTCATGACAATTCATACATACATTAACAGAGGGTATTCCAGCGTGTTTTCCATGACGAGCACTTTGATGACAATAATTACAATCGATGTTATTCATTCCAGCATGTATTTTATGAGAAAACTCAATGGGTTGATCAGGTTGATAGTTTTGGCGTATTCCTATTTTAGAAAGAGATTGCCATCCCAGTACTAATAAAACTACGATACCTACATGGAACACAACAATTAAAAATTTAATGGTTGTGCTCATAAAAAGAAGTCTTTTAATTCCCTTTAAAAAACCTTCCTGAATATTCAAACCTTTCCTAAGGGCATTGTTTATGAATATTAAAAATATTAATGCCCCACTCAAAATAACAATAATAGTTATTATAGTGGTTAGGTCTAGCTCTTTAGTTGAACTAAGCGAAGATGAATCATCAGATGTTAAAGCTACCTCATCTACAGTTCCACTTGATTTCTCAAAATCAGTTGGATCCTGCTCAACATAAGCTAAAATATCTTTAATATCAGAGTCAGACAAATACGTGAATGACTGCATTTGGGATGGGTCATATTGAGAAGCTTCAATTGCTATAGGATCACCACTGGCTGTTAATGCTGGCGCATTTCTTATCCACTTAATTAACCAATCTTCAGTATATTTTTCAAGAAGGTGGCTATGTAAACCTGGCCCTATTTTTCTCATTTCTTCGGGACCAGAATAATGACAAGCAGTACAATTGTTTCCAAAAAGAGTTTTACCATTTTCTGGATTTCCTTCGATAATTTGCGAAAAGGAAAACAATGAAGTTAGAAGGAAAATTAAAAATAAATAAATTAAATTTTTGGCTCTTAACATACTCTGAATTAACGACAAATATAAATCTCACTTAATTTAGTACGCAAATATAAAAATCTATTATGATAAAATCACCAAATATTATGCTTAAATTTAACTAAAATTGCTTATTTATAATGATTACAAATAAGGGTGGGTTTCAAAGTATGATTAAATTAAAAATTATAGTATTTAGTAGTATACTGTCTATTAACTATTTATGCGCACAAAATGTGTTAAATTCAAAAAGTTTAAACGACTCAACAAATTTTTTTGAACTATTTAATAAAAACAAATTAACAATTACTCAGGGATCAAAAATTAAGAAAATTGCATCAATGTATTTTGAACAAAATTCAAAAAATATTACAGTTTTTAAAATTCAATTAAATACATTAAATGATTCTAGACAAACTGCAAAGAATGACTCAATAAAATATGAAAATATATTTTACCCTGAAAAAGTGGAAATTGTTTATGAAGCTCCTTATTTTAAATCAAAAACAAAACATTTCTTACAAAAAAAAGATGCAGAGAAAAAAATTCAACAAATAAGTAAATATTTTAAAAATGCATTTATCTTGAAGGAAGAAATAGATATAGAAGAAATTCAAAAATTGAATTATTAAACCTCTACTTCCGTAAAAGCCTCAATAACATCCCCAACCTTAATATCATTAAAATTCTCAATACCAACACCACATTCATAACCCTTTTGAACATCTTTAACATCTTCCTTAAATCTTTTTAATGAATTTAACTTGCCTGTATATATTACAATTCCATCCCTAATCAATCTAGCTTGAGAGTTTCTAATAATTTTACCGTCAATAACATAACTACCTGCAATTGTACCTGCTTTTGGTATTTTAAATACATCTCTAACCTCCGCATTACCCAGAATTTCTTCTTTCATCTCAGGCTCATGCATTCCCTCTAAAGCATCTTTTATTGCATTAATTGCATCATAAATAATTGAGTAAATTCTAATGTCAATGCACTCTTTATCAGCTAGCTTTCTAGCTGATAAAGAAGGTCTAACTTGAAAACCTAAAATAATAGCATTTGAAGCAGAAGCAAGTAAAACATCAGAGTCGGTAATTTGCCCAACTCCCTTGTGGATTATATTAACTTGAATTTGATCTGTACTTAGTTTTAATAAAGAATCCGTCAAGGCCTCAATAGAGCCATCGACATCACCTTTAACAATGATATTTAACTCTTTAAAATCTCCAATCGCTAACCTTCTTCCGATCTCGTCTAAAGTGATATGCTTTTGGGTCCTAATACTCTGTTCCCTCTGTAATTGATTTCGCTTTGTTGCTATTTGTTTAGCTTCTTTTTCTTCATCCATAACATTAAAAGTATCACCAGCTTGTGGGGCTCCGTTGAGACCAAGAATTGTAACTGGCTTAGAAGGACCAGCTTCTAAAACTGATTTTCCCCGCTCATCAAACATAGCTTTAACTTTTCCTGTATACCTACCTGCAAGAATGAAATCACCTTTTTTGAGAGTACCATTTTGAACAAGTATGGTTGCAACATATCCCTTTCCTTTATCTAGAGAAGCCTCAATAATAGTTCCTTGCGCTTTTCTCGTTGGATTTGCTTTTAGCTCTAAAATATCTGATTCTAAAATAACTTTATCTAATAAATCGTCTATTCCCAAACCTGTCTTCGCAGAGATATCTTGACTTTGATACTTTCCACCCCATTCTTCAACTAATAAATTCATAGCAGATAACTGCTCTTTTAAAGAATCCGAATTTGTATTTGGCTTATCAATTTTATTAAAGGCAAATACAATAGGAACTTCAGCCGCCTGAGCATGGGAAATAGCTTCTTTTGTTTGAGGCATAACATTATCATCTACAGCAATAACAATGATGGCTAAATCAGTTACTTGAGCTCCCCTTGCACGCATTGCTGTAAAAGCTTCATGACCAGGTGTATCAATAAATGTAATTTTTCTCTCATCAGATAGGGTGACTTCATAAGCACCAATATGTTGAGTTATACCCCCTGCTTCACCCGCAATAACATTTTCTTTCCTTATGTAATCTAACAAAGATGTTTTTCCGTGATCAACGTGGCCCATAATTGTAACAATGGGAGATCTTAATAACAAATCCTCATCTTTATCTTCCTCTTCATCAATAGCTTCTTGAACTTCCGCGCTAACAAATTCTACTTCGTATCCGAACTCTTCCGCAACAATAGTTAATGTTTCAGCATCTAATCTTTGATTCATTGTAACCATAATACCCAACATCATACAGCTAGATATTATTTGATTTGGATCAACATCCATCATACTGGCCAACTCTCCAACAGAAACAAATTCTGTTACTTTTAACGTAGACTTTGCTTTATCAGCCTCAATCTGCTCTTCAAGTGCTTTTTCTTTTCTCTCAGCTCGCTTTTGCTTTCTAAATTTTACAGAACTTGATTTTCCTTTATTAGTAAGCTTGTCAAGAGTCTCGGCTATTTTTTTCTGAATTTCCCCAGAATCAATTTCATCTTTTTTCTTAGTATTTTTTTTGTTTTTTGCAATATTATTGAATGAACTTGACTGGGTAATACGCCTACGTTTTTTTCGTAAATCTTTTGATTCTGGAGAATTTGATGATGAAGCAACTCTAGTTTGTTTATTTTTTTTGTTTCTTTCAAACAAACTTAAGTCTATAGTTTCTCCAGTAACTACAGGCCCTTTTAATGTGTTTTTTGAATTATTTTCATCAATATTTTTTTTACCATCAATAGTATTTTTCTGCTGCTCAGATGTTTTAGATGAATCAATATCTTTGTCTTTATTAACATTTAAATTATCATCTTTTTTTATTGCATCTTTAGATTCAATGTTTAAAGTTTCTTCTTCTACTATTTTAGCATCTGATTGATCGTTAGAAACATTATTAATGGATTGAATTTCTTCTTTTTCTTGTTTTTTTAATTCAATTGCTTCAGAAGATTGTTGTTTTTCATAAAAATCTTTATTGAATTCCTGCAACAAAATATCATATTGTTCCTGAGAAATTTTAGTTGTAGGCCTAACATCTATAGAGTGACCTTTGGAATCTAAAAACTCTGCCAACCTCGATATTGAAATATTAAGTTCTTTTGCAATTTTACTTAACCTCATAATTTTAAATCTTAACTCTCAAACTCTGATTTTAATATGTTTTGAACTTCAATAATTGTTTGTTCTTCTAAATCAGTTCTCTTAGCCAATTCATCAACATTTAATTCTAAAACACTTTTAGCTGTATCACAACCTATATTTTTAAAAACATCAATTATCCATTCATCAATTTCATCTAAAAACTCAGTTAAAGAAACATCTTCATCTTCATCAGTATCTCTGTAAACATCAATTTCATAACCAGTTAATTGACCGGCAAGACGAATGTTAAACCCACCTTTTCCTATGGCAAGAGAAACTTGATCCGGCTTTAAATTTACATCCACTTTTTTTGTTTCTTCATCTATTGTAAGAGAAGCAACTTTAGCTGGACTTAAGGCCCTTGTTATATATAACTTTAAATTGTCAGTATAATTAACAACATCTATATTTTCGTTACCAAGTTCTCTAACAATGGAATGAATTCTAGAACCTTTAATCCCAACACAAGCACCAACTGGATCAATTCTATCATCAAAAGACTCAACCGCAACCTTAGCTTTTTCACCAGGAATTCTTTTTACATTTTTAATAACAATTATTCCGTCAGAAACTTCGGGAATTTCTAATTCAAATAATCTGCTCAAGAACTCAGGAGAGACTCTTGAGATCATAATTAAAGGCTTACCCATTCTAACTTTTACATCTTTAATAACAGCTCTTACAGTATCGCCTTTTCTAAAGAAGTCCGAAGGAATTTGCTCTTCTTTAGATAGCACTAATTCATTGTCTTGATCATCCATTAAAATAATTTCTCTGTGACGTATATGATGCACATCTCCTGAAATTAATTCTCCAATTCTATCTGAATATTTAGCACAAATAATATTATTATCATATTCCTTAATCTTAGAAATTAAACTTTGACGGAGCGCTAAAATTGATCTTCTATCAAAATCTTCAATAAAAACCTGCTCAGGAAAATCTTCTCCAATTTCAAAATCTGGTTCTATTTTTAATGCTTCAGATAATTCTATTTCAAATTCTTTATCATCAATTTCTCCATTTGGAACTATCCTTTTATTTTTCCATATTTCTAAATCACCTTTCTCAGCATTAACAATAATATCAAAATTTTCATCTGAACCATATTTCTTGACAAAAATGCCTCTAAAAACTTCTTCAACGATTGTCATTAATGTTACTCTATCAATATTCTTGTCTTGCTTGAAATCTGAAAAAGATTCTAATAAACCCAATGTATCCATAATATATTTAATATTTTAATATATAAAAAAAGAGGGGCTCGCCCCTCCTTTATATCTATCTTTAAACGTAGCAAATATAAAACTTTTTTTAATATTTAACCACAAATTAAAAAATTTAGTTGTCCGACTAGGGCTCGAACCTAGACTCTTCTGGACCAAAACCAGACGTGTTGCCAGTTACACCATCGGACAAAATTAATTCAAAATTACACTATTCTTTAAAAGAAACAAAAATTGAAAGACAACTTAAATGAAAATCCAATAATAAGTGTAATTTTACAATATCAAAAAAATAAATCTTTTAAAAAAAAAAATGAATTTTATTGAGAAATCTATTAAAAAAACAATCACTATTCTTTCACCCAAATCAAATTATAATTATTTAAATAATTTATTTGGTTGGGTTGTTTTTTTCATTGCGCTTTTAACTTACTTCTTAACTTTAGAGCCGACAACTAGTTTTTGGGATTGTGGTGAATACATTGCTACTGCACATAAAATTCAAGTTGGCCACCCACCAGGAGCTCCTTTATTTTTAATTTTAGGTAATTTTTTTTCTAATTTGGGATTTGGAGATAGCAACGTTGCTTACATGATAAATTTCATGTCTTCCCTTTGTAGCGCACTCACAATATTATTTCTTTTTTGGAGCATTTCTCTATTAATGAAAAAAAATTACTCAGATAATTTAGAAAAACCCAAATCAAAATTTTTTATTTTATTCAGCGCATCCATCGGTGCTCTAGTATACACTTTTTCAGATTCATTTTGGTTTTCAGCAGTTGAGGGAGAGGTTTACGCAATGTCATCTCTATTTACCGCATTAGTATTTTGGTGTATTTTAAAATGGGAAGATGGTTTCTCAAAACCTAGATCTAGTAAATGGTTAATTTTTATTTCATTTTTAATTGGACTTTCGATAGGTGTACACATGCTTAATTTACTAGCTATTCCTGCAATTGTTATTATATATTGTTACAAAAAAAATTGGCTTTGGTCAAAATTAATTCATGAGAGTAAAGATGAACCATTTAAAGTATTTTTACTTTCAGCCTCAAGGTTTGTTATATTTAATTTATTTGGGATATTTTTATTGGCGCTAATTTATTATGTCCTAGTTCCACAAATTGTAAACATTTCAGGGAAAACAGAAATTTATTTTATCAATGAATTAAATTTCCCTTTAAATAGTGGTACCATTTTTTTCTTTTTAACTCTAACGTGTACAATCATTGGAGGGTTAATTACATCTCAAAAAAACAAATTAGTTAAATTAAATACAATTATATTATCCTTCTTATTTTTTCTAATAGGTTATTCAATGTTTTTCGTGCTAATCATTAGATCTAATGCAAATACCCCTATTGATGAGAATAACCCAGAAGATGCAGTTAGTCTATTAGCTTATCTGAATAGAGAACAGTACGGAAGTAAACCACTTTTTTGGGGAGAATACTTTAACACTGATACGGTCTTAGTAGAAAATTCATTAGGAGAGATAACATCTCAAACTAAATCATCTGATGGTAACCCTGTTTATACCAAAGGGTTTCTTATTAAGGATGGAATGGATAAAATAGCAGAATGCTTTTCAAAAGATTGCATAAAACAATACAACAATGAATCTGACTCAAAATTTTCTAACTATATAATAAAAGAGAAATACCTTATTTCTGATTCAAGAAAAAATATAAACATAGTTCATGAGAAAAATAATGGAAAAAAATATTCATGTGAATGCGGATTAATTGAAGGAATAAAATACGATGGAGAGAAAAAAATAAATATAATAGACAAAACTCTTCTAGAGCAAAATGGTTATATAAGAAATATAGGAGATGAATTCAATATACAAAATTCATGTACTAGATGCGGAACTAACATCAGAAAACTTAAAGAAAAAAGAGAACTAATTACAACTGGATTCTTTCCAAGAATGTGGAGCTCACAAAGAGGGGGGTACCATATTGACCCTAGCTGGAGTAATCCTAGAGATAATAGACCCGGATACCTTGATTGGGCTGGAATCTCCAACTGTAATGAATGCTTACTTATTTCGGATAAAATTGAGAGAAAAGAGTGTGAAAAAAACTGTTATGACAAAAATAATCCAAGAGCTATTACTTTTGCAGAAAACTTAAAATTTTTTAAAGAATTTCAAATTGACCACATGTATTGGAGGTATTTTATGTGGAACTTCTCTGGTAGACAGAACGATACCCAAGGTCATGGAGGAATAATTGATGGGAATTGGATTACAGGAATTAATTTTATTGATAATAAAATTCTTAACCTTGGTCCTCAAAATAATTTACCTGAGCATATAAAAAACCAAAAAGGTCGTAACACATATTATTTACTTCCATTTATTCTTGGCCTAATAGGATTGCTTTTTAATTTATTTAACAATAAAAGAGACTTTTGGGCTATTTTCTTATTATTCTTTTTTACTGGAATCGCAATAGTTATTGAATTAAATCAAACACCGTTTCAACCAAGGGAAAGGGACTATGCATATGTTGGGTCTTTCTATGCTTTTGCAATTTGGATAGCATTTGGTGCTTTAGCTATTTTAGAGTTTTTTAAATCAGCTAAACAATTTTTTAAAGTAGAAAATCTAATCTTTCAAAAAAGTGTTTTAGTAATCATTTCTCTATTGTTACTTGGGATTCCAACTTTAATGGCAGTTGAAAACTGGGATGACCATGACAGGTCTAATAGATATACAGCAAGAGATTTTGCTAAAAATTATTTAAACTCTTGTGAGAAAAATGCTATTCTTTTTAACATGGGAGACAATGACACTTTCCCACTATGGTATGTCCAAGAAGTTGAAGATGAAAGAACTGATGTAAGGCCCGTTAATTTAAGTTTATTAAATACTGATTGGTACATAAATCAGATGAGAAAAGACGCATATGAAGGGAAAGGGGTTGAATTTAATATGGACCCTCACTTATACCGTCAAGGTGGAGGCGGTAGAGATGTCGCTTACAAAATGGATGTTCCTGCAGATGAAAGACTTTTTAAAAATGGATTTGATGATCTAAAAAAAGCACAAGAAAAAAGTTTAAAAAATGGAGGAGAGACCTGGGCATTATCTGATTTTAATGAATGGATAATAAGTGAAGATTCATACACCAAAATTCAATACCCTATTGGATGCAAAGATGACTGTACAGAATTAAAATATTTTCCAAATAAAAAAATCATACTTCCTGAGCCAATTAAAATTAAAGAAAAAATTAAGGAGGAAATTATATCATTAAATAAAAAATTAAAAACAGAAAATGAATTTTCCGAAATTGAAATATCTGAAATTGAATCAGAAATTAAATTAAAGGAAAATGAATTATCTAAAATTGAATCAGAAATTATAATTTCTATAAATGCTGGAAATTTATCTAAAGCTAATTTAATGATTCTAAATATGCTAGAGCAAAATAATTGGGAAAGACCAATATATTTTGCCACGACAATTGGAAACCCTTCTCCATCAAATCCAGATTTTCTTTTTTTACATGAATACTTCCAACTAGATGGTTTAGTTTACAAACTTTTCCCAATCAAAAATGAGTCAGGTAAAGATAGTCAAGGAAGGTATATATTCAAACCAAGAATAAATAGTAAAATACTTTTTGAAAACATAATGTCATTTGAATGGGGAGGTTTAGACTCTAAGCATGATATCTATCTTGATGAAACCAATCTAAGAATGATAAGGAATCTTAAAAATATATTTTTACAATTAAGCACTAAATTAATCGAAGAAGAAAAATATGATTTAGCTAAAAATGTTATTGAAACATCACTTGAAAAAATCCCACCTAAAAAAGTGCCACTACAAGATTATGACTGTACTAATTACGCAAATAACGAAGGTTCACTAATAGAAAATTATTTTAAGATTATTGATAAAGAAAAAGACGACTCCACTCAAAATATTGAATTTGAAAAGTTAATGGGCTACACAAATGAAATATTAAATAGATACTCTTCTGAATTAAAGTATTATAGCTCTTTTTCAAAAAAACATCTCTCACAAATGGATATACAATCATTATTATATTCTGGTGTTAGTACAATTAATGAAGTTTATAAACTGAGATCATACTATATCCCACAACAAATAATTAATAAACAATCTAACTTATTAATTGATTCAAATGTTACAGAATCATTAAAAGAAATTGAAATATTAGCATCAAATGGTATTTTGCAGGAATCCCTTCCTTTAATTATTGATGCTTATTATTACAATCAAAACAATTCAAATTCAGCTGATAGTATATTATCAAAGTGGATGAACAAAGAAACACTACCAAATCTCATTAAAGAAGAATTATTGAAAATTGCTTTTCAAAATAAGCATATAGATAAAGATAAATTCTTAGAAAAGTTATTTAAAACTAATTTTAATATTTTGAAAGAAGATTTTGAGTTTTTAAAACTCAAATCATCCGCATTTAATAATCCATATGATTTACAATATTCAATCGAAACATTGTTTGAAATGGGAACATCAGGCGGATTATGTTATAATTTAATTGAAGATCCTTACAAAATTTATTGGAGTTCTTCATTTTATAGTCTGATGAAGATAGAATTTGAATTATTTTATAAAGACATGATAAATTGGCTTGAGATTCAGCAAAGTGATTTAACATACTCAAATCCAAATTTAGAAAATAGTAAATCCGAATGTAACTGCCTAATGAAGTTTTATGGTTACCTTAATAACTTAAATGAGTTAGAAAATAACTGCATAGAAGATTTAAGTAGTCTAGCAGAGTTCTTTAGTGTCCAGGATGACTCTCTAATTGAAAAAAAATACAATGATTTAATGAAAGAGTGCCCAATGGAACTAGAAATGTTTATATCTTACCTAATGCAACAACAAGAAATGAGCAACTATCAATAATTAACTTAAAGAAGCTATGATTGCATTAAAACCTCCACTAACATTAATTACTGAGTTAAAATTATTTTTCTTTAAAATAGAGGCAGCCATAACTGACCTATACCCCCCAGCGCAATAAATTATATACTCATTATTTTTATCAAGAGTATCAATTTTACTATTAAGTTGATTAAGAGGGATATTAACAGAGTTATTTACAGAACCTGAAGATAATTCTGAAATATTTCTAACATCTAAAAATTTAGAATTAAAATATTTTTTTGATGAGATTTCTAATGCCGAAATTGATTTTATAGAATCCATATACATTTCTGGAATATTTCTAAAGCTTGAAATAAAGCCACATATGTTTTCATACCCTATTCGGGCTAATCTAGAAATTACTTCAATTTCATCTTTATTATCACATACAATAATTAATTTTTTATCATGAGGAACTAAAGCTCCTACCCAGGAAGCAAAAGAATTAGGAGTTTTACCAATATTGATAGAGTTTTTAATATGAATTTTCTCAAAACTAGATGGCATTCTAACATCAAGAAATATTATATTTCCTTTGATGTAATTAACTACTTCATTCGATGATATTTCTTTTAAAGATTTTTGAATAACTAAAC
>PAZG01000003.1 GCA_002715445.1 Flavobacteriales bacterium
GAAGAGCCAACAAAAAAAGCGCTTGAAAAATTTCAAAATAAATTGGAATCATTTAATAGTTTTCCTTACAACGTTATTGAGCATTTAGCAGCCCACAGACCATCTACAAGGGATAGAAATCCAATAATAGGACCTAGTGTTAAAAATAAAAATATATTTATACTAAATGGTTTAGGCTCAAGAGGTATATTACTAGCGCCATTTTTATCTGAAGAATTATTGCAACATATTTATAGTAATAAATCAATCGATATTGATATAAGTAATAAAAGATTTGAATAATGAAAAAAAAAAATAAAACTGTTCTCATTACGGGACCAACTTCTGGAATTGGCTTGGAGCTCACACATCTGTTTGCCCAAGATAATATTAATTTAATACTTGCTTCAAGAAATAAAAAATTATTATTAAAAATACAGAATGATATTTTGAAAAAATATAACATAATTGTAAATGTTTATCCTGTCGATTTATCTAAAAGTGGTTCTGCTAGAAAACTTTATAATTTCTGTATTCGAAAAAAAATAATTGTTGATTATTTAGTAAATAATGCCGGATTTGGTAAATATGGACTTTTTACTCAAACCTCTTTAAATACAGAGCTTGACATGATTCATCTAAATATAACTTCACTTACTGAGCTTACTAAACTATTTGGATTAAAAATGAAAAAAAGAGGTTTTGGAAAAATATTAAATATAGCATCTACCGCTTCTTTTCAGCCTGGGCCTTTCATGAGTGTATATAGTGCTACAAAAAACTACGTTTTATCTTTTTCTGAAGCGATTGCTGAAGAGTTTAGAGGGTCAGGTGTTTCTGTTACTACACTTTGTCCTGGCCCAACAATTTCTGGCTTTCAAAAAAGAGCAGGATTTAAAGATGATGCTAAAATGTATAATAGTTTAGCAATAGTAGATTCTAAGCAAGTTGCTCAATTTGGCTATAATAAAATGATGAGTAATCACCGTTTAGTAATTTTTGGTCTGATAAATAGGTTGTCTATTTTAATTGTAAAATTTTTACCAAGTAGTTTTAAAACTTATTTAGTTAAGAAGGTTTATAATTATTATCACTAATTATAATTATCAGTACAATAATGTCGCTGCTAATGTTATAGAGTTATTAGTGCAATGTAAAATTATTGCCGGCATTAAACTTTTTGTTTTCCATCTTGTATAGCCTAAAAAAATTGACATAGGAAGAAGTACAATAATTAGAATGTAAATATTGTATTGGGCATGTACTACAGAAAAGATAGCAGATGTTGTCATAATTGCGATAATCCCTCCCCATCTTCTCTCTAAATGTTCAAATAAAAACCCTCTAAATATAACTTCTTCAAAAATTGGTTGNAGTATTCCGATGGCAATAATTAGTAAAACAAGGTTAGTATTTGGAGTTATTAAGCTTTTTGCAAATTCTGAGCCTTCTTCTAAGGATTCTATTCCTAATTGAGTTGTAATGGCACTTATAGTAATCAGACCTACCATAAAGACAACTAGATAACTAAATGTTTTTTTAAATGAAGTTTTTTTGATTTTCAAATAATTAAAAACATTTTCTTTATATATGAATTTTATAANAATAAAGATTAAAATTAAACTTANGCAACTGGCTTCTATGGATGCGAATTCAACACCCATAAATTGGTAAATTGAGTTTTCAGCTTTACTTAGNTNATTTAAAATATATTCTAAACTATTATTNGATTTTCTCCAAATGTATAAAAATTGAAATAGTGCTTGACATATTGCAAAGAAAAAAAATATTGCTAAAAATAAAATTATATGAATAACAATACTGTAATTTGAATATTTTTTTNCNCTAGTCATTATATTGGTATAAAATTTGTACTAANTCCAAATATAAACCATAAAATTTTATGTTATGAGAAAACTACAATATATTTCGTTACTATTTTTTTTAATTTTTTCAAATAGTTCTATTTCTCAAAATAAACATAATGNATTTAATCATTTAAATAATTTGGATATAGCCTTTTATTTTGAGTCTNGTANTTTTGATATTTTTTTTGGAAAAAACACTTATCGGGAAATGTATTTTGAATATAAGCCTAGAAAAAATAAATGGATTTTAAGAAAGAATATTCGAAAATCTAGTTTTGGATTTGGTCCAGGAAAAAAAATAAAAGTTTTAGCAAGGTTTGAAAACCCAAAAGGAGGAAAGGATTTTATACTCTTGTTTAATAGGTATGGAAACTGGAAATATAGTGGTCCAAACAAATGGTATAATCAATTTCGAAAAAAAGTGTTAAAAAATTTATAATTTTGTCGTATAACGTTATTTATGAGGCAATTTTTTATCTTTTTTTTATTTTCTACATTTAGTTTTTCTCAAATCATTTCATACGAATTAGTAAAATCATGGACTACTAATGAAGTTCAGGAAATGTATTTTGACAATGGGATACCCGATGAAGCTGGTGATGTTAATTTTGGTGTTGATGGTTATAAAATATTATATTTCACNCCTGANCATACNGGNGANTTAGTTTTGTGCTCAGGNGCNATTTANTTNCCTAAAAANACTCTTTGTGCNTCTCCTATTTTAGCTTGGCAGCANGGTACAACCGCAAGNGATTCCTGGGTTCCTTCAAATATTTATAGTGACAATAATGTTATTGGTGCTTTAGGTGCTTCNCAGGGTTATGTGGTTGTTATGAGTGACTTTATTGGGTTAGGAGATGGAACAGGTTTTCATAATTATGTTCACGCTGATACAGAGGCTTCATCAACAATTGATTTAATTTTATTAAGTAAACCTTTTGCTTATGGAAAAGGTGTAGACACAAATGATCAATTATTTTTAATTGGATATTCTCAAGGCGGTCATGCTACTATGGCTGCAGTCAGAGAAATTGAAGAAAATTACTCAGATCAATTACAGGTAACAGCATCTGCTCCAATGGCTGGGCCTTATGATATGTCTGGTGCTCAAAGAGAAATGCTTGANCTTGGTGAGCCCTACCCAAACCCAGGATATTTACCGTATCTGCTCTTCGCATATAATAATATCTATGGACTTTATGATGATATTTCTGAAGTTTTGATTTCTCCGTATGACAGTTATTTATTAGGCATGTATTCTGGAAATTATAGTATGTGGGATATAAATCAAACTTTACCTAATATCCCTATTGAAATCTTCCAACCTGATTATTATGATGATTATTTAAATGATCCAGAACATCCATTTAAAATAGCTTTAGCTGATAATGATGTTTATGACTTTATTCCTCAGCACCCAATGAGAATACTACATTGTAATGGAGACGATAATGTTGCTTTTGAAAATGCTGAAGTCGCTTACAATGCATTTATTGAAGCGGGAGCTGAAGATGTTACTTTAGTCGATGGAGGTAATTATAATCATACTGAATGNGCATCACTTGCTATAATTGGAGGAAAGGTGTGGATTGACTCGATGGCTAGTATATGTGTTCCCGACGCACTTGATATAAACCAATTAGAACAGTCTAAAAAAAGAAAATTAATTTATTTAGTTGATATGTTAGGCAGGAGGGTTTCGGAGCATAACCAAAATCAAACAATAATATATTTTTATGATGATGGTTCTTATGAAAAAAAGGTTCTGTTAAATTCGGAAAAAAACTAATTTATAATAATTGAATAATAAAAAAATAAAATTCAGCACCTTTAAAATACCAGCTTTAATTTGTTTTTTAATGATTATTTTGCACGTTAATAACTGGGATTCTGTTGATATTTTTCGTCTAAATACTAATGAAAGTTTTCTTGAAGCCTTTCAGGGAATTGTTTTGTCACCNTTTGCCCATTCTTCTAATAAACATTTAATAAATAATGTAGTTCCTTTATTTTTTTTAATGTCTTTAATAAGATATATTTTTGATAAATTTTCATATGTATTATTTATATTGTTATACATATTAACAGGACTTTTTATCTGGAGATTTATTCCAAACCACTCTGTTATCGGAGCCAGTGGCGTCTTGTATTCAATGGTTTCATTTTTATTTTTTAGTGGATTAATAAGAGGGAATAGAGAATTATTAGGTTATTCATTGTTAATTGTGTTTTTATATGGAAGCATGGTTTGGGGAATGTTCCCCTTTTCTGTTGCTGAAAATGTTTCTTGGGAAGGTCATTTAATGGGCTTTATTGTTGGTTTTTTCTTATCAATTCTTTTCAGGAAAATTGGTCCACAAAAAAGAGTGTATAGCTGGGAAGTTGAGGAANATGATATTGATGATAATGATCAAAATGATGGTAATAATGAAGGGGGTTTTTCTGTTAAGTATCATTATAAAAAAGACTGATTAGAAGTTTAAGTTCTATTTCTTATACTGGGAAATTTGAAAAAAATTTACTAAATTCATGGGTTGGCGATTTAGCCGATATGATTTATATTGATTACTGATACCCCATTAATCAATCTTTTATTTAATAAAATTTAACTTAAAATTAATAGACAATGAGAAAGTCAAGTATTTTAATTAGTATTCTTTGTTTACTATTTCAATTTTCGTATGCACAACCCTCTAATGAAACAGTTGAGGCAGGTGCTTATTATTTTAACCCAGATCCATTAGAGATTGAGGTTGGCTCAACTGTAACTTGGATTAATGTTGGAGGTTTACATGATGTAAATTTTGATATTAATACTATAACAGGTGAAAGTTTTGGAAACCCTGAATCTTTTGTTCTACCAGCAGTTTATGCAATAAATTCAGATAACCCTGTAGAAATCGGTTCTTATACTTTTAATGTTCCTGGAACTTATAATTATGATTGTTCTGTAGGAACTCATGCTGAACAAGGAATGGTTGGGCAGATTATTGTGACTTATGTTGAATATCCGGGATGTATGGATCCTGCTGCATGTAATTATGATATGAATGCNAATGTTGATGATGGNTCATGTATATCAACNATATGTTGTGAGGCTTTTACTCCTGAGTGTTTAGCTTGTCAAGCTTGTTTAACTCCTGAGCAATGGTGTGCAGATCAAGGCTGGACTTTCGGTGGGTGTGAAGAATATGAGATACTTGGATGTACTGATGATGGTATGCAAGATTGGTCTCCATTCCCAGGTAATGCGGCTGATAATTTTAACCCCGATGCAAATACTGAAGACGGCTCATGTCTTTACTGGGGATGTGGAAATGAAAATAACAACCTAATTCTTATTGGAACCTTTATGGACGAAGGTGCTGATGGTTGGGATGGCGCCTCTATGACTGTTACAAATATTTCTGATGAATCTCCTTATTACGAAGAGGGAGAGGAAGTTTTTTATTTTAGTTTGAGTGAAGAAATTGGTTATGTTTTGCCTGCCCCAGCTTCGGAGGATACTAATGGAGACGGTGAAGTTAATTATGAAGATTGTCCTGAATGTCCTTTAAACCCTAGCTATGAAGGTGAATGGGGTTATGTTGTAACTTTTTGTGCTCCAGATGATTTATTAGATGGTTGTTATAACCTTGTTGTTGATTATCCAAATGATTCATCAACAACTGGTGAAATGTCTTGGCAGATTCAAAATGCAGCAATTTCTGTATTTGCACTAACAGGTGGCGGTGGTTTTGATCAAACTAGTGGTTCTGCTTGTGAAGGAAATGAAGGAGAAGAAGGATTTGATTTTTATGATTTAGATGTTGTTTCTGTTGAATATAATGAAGGAGTTGTAAGTACTGTCATAACAAATGCCGGTAATGAAACAACCCCAGTAGGAGGATATACTTGGGTCCTTGTTGATGGTTCACCAGTTTTGACTGATACACCACCATCATTTGAGTTTGGATCATCTAATGATTTTACATATGATATATCTGAATCTGTTATTGATTTAGCTCCTGGAAATCACACTATAACCGTTTGGGTTAATGGTGGTCCNTCTGAACCATTAGGTGCAGAGTATGGATTATCAGAAGATCAAATGAATTTATTTGACTTTATATATGAAACTTACTACGAAAATAATATGATGACCATAGATTTTGAAATTCCATTTATTTATGGATGTATGGATCCATGGGCAGGAAACTTTGACCCTAATGCTAATGCAGAGTCTGATAATTATCCTTGTGATTATTCTTGTGAAGAACCAAATCAATCAAGCTCAATTGTTGTAAACTCTAGTCAGTATCCTGGTGAGGTTGGTTGGAGTATTCAGACTATGGATGGCCAAACAATTGTTGAGGCAATGGCTCCAAATGCATCACCATATAACAGTGCGGACTTTTCAGAAACAGGTTTATGTCTTGCGCCAGGATGTTATATGTTAGTAATGACAGATACTTATGGAGATGGTTGGAATGGTAACACATTAGAAATGTTCGGTAATACTTATTGGATTCCTTCGACTGGAATCTCAGTATATGATGGCGGGGATTATCAAGAAGAATTATTCTCTATAGGCGAAGGTGGTTGTGATAATTTCTTAGGTTGTACTGATCCTTCAGCTGGTAATTATAATTCTGATGCTATTCAAGATGATGGTTCTTGTTCTTATGATTGTTCATCATTTGGTGATTTTGAGTCTGTAGATATTTCTGTTGGCGGAGGATCGTTTCAAGGTGAAGTTGGATGGGAAATTGTTGATACTAATGGAACAGTCGTTTTATCAGCTTCTTCGGACGATGATGATGAAGAAACAAATGGAGCGCCATATTCAAATGTTACGTGTTTAGAAACTGGATGTTATTCTCTTAATATGACTGATTCTTTTGGAGATGGCTGGAATGGTAATGTTATGACACTAACAACAGGTAGCGGTTATTCTTGGGAATTCACATTAGATAATGGAGCGGTTGGTTCAGATGAGTTTGCTGTAGGTAACCCAACAGATTGTGGTATTTACTTTGGCTGTATGGATCCATCTGCCGATAATTACGATGCAATTAACACGATAGATGATGGTAGTTGTGATTACTCTTGTCCTGATGCTACACAAGTTTCTATCACTGTTGATGGTGGGTCTTGGCAAGCAGAAGTAACTTGGGAAATAGTTGATGCTAATGGTGAGATTCTTGTTTCAGGGGGATCTCCTTACTCTAATGACGGGATTTGTTTACCTGATGGTTGTTTGACTTTGAATATGTATGATAGTTTTGGTGATGGCTGGAATGGCGATGTTTTAACAATATCAGGAGATGGTGTTAGTGCTAATGCCTCTTTCTCAATCGATAATACTGGTGGAAGCGGAGATTTTGCCTCTGCAGTATTTGGTATTAATAACGATAATTGTGTAGTTTCTGGCTGTACTGATCCTGAGGCAACAAATTATAACCCTGATGCAAACACTAATGATGGTTCTTGTGAATTTGATTGTGAGACTTGGCTTGATACAGAGGAAGAATTTACTTGTTATTGGTATGTATGGGTATATAATACTTATGATTATACTGTTGCAGAGATGGAGAGTTTTGGTTATGATTGTACTTGTGTTGAAGATCCAGTTCCTGGTTGTACTGATCCAAATGCAGATAACTATGATCCAAATGCTACAGAAGCTGATTCCTCATGTGAATATACATGTAGTGAAGAGGATGGAGAAATTACTACTTTAATTACTGTTGATGGCGGTACATGGCAAGGAGAAATTTCTTGGTCATTATACGATGACTCAGGTAATATGATTGCAAATGGAGGTGCTCCATATTCAAATGAGATATGTTTACTTGATGATATGTGTTATACAATTGAAATGCAAGATTCATTTGGTGACGGCTGGAATGGAAATATTCTTACAATTGGTGACTTTACAACAAGTTTATATGCTGGTTCAGCTGGTTCAGGAACTTACAATTGCGTTATCGAATGTGATGTTGAAGAAACTATTGTATATGTAAATAACGGTCTTGGAACTACTTTTGGATGGACAATATCAAATGGTGATGGTGATGTAATTGCAGCTGGTGGTTCTGACTTTGATGGAACTGCATGTTTGCCTGCAGATGGATGTTTTGATGTTGCTTTAGCAAGTTCTGGTGGAAATGGTGATGAGGGTGCTACTCTAGTTGTTGGAGATCAAGAATTTGGATGGGGAGATTCATTTAGTTTCTGGTACTCAAATTACTATGAAGTTGTAGGTGGAGGATGTCCAACATATGGTTGTACAGATCCAGTTGCAGATAATTATAACCCAGATGCAACAGTAAATGCTGTTGATAGTCAAGATGATTCAGATCCTTGTGAATATTTTGGATGTACAGATCCAAACGCAGAAAACTATGATCCAACAGCAAATGTTGAGGATGGTTCTTGTGATTGTGGTGATGCCACAGCTTATATAGTAAACATGACAGATTCATTTGGTGATGGATGGAATGGTAATCAGCTTATTATTACCAATTCTGTAGACGGAACTGTTGCGGGATCCTTTACTATTGAGGGTGGNTTTCCTAATGGCTCGGAAGGCCAAGCTTCATTATGTTTGCCTAATGGATGTTATACTGTAACTTGTGATGGAGGTTCTTGGCAAGGAGAGGTTTCATGGGAAATAGTAGATGGTAATGGTGGAGTTCTTGTTTCAGGAGGAGCGCCATTCGACACTCTATTAGCTGTAGGTGATAGTGATGCGTGTGGTGATTTAGTTGGTTGTACAGATTCATCTGCAATTAACTTTAATGAAAATGCAATTTCTGATGATGGNTCTTGTGAATATGGTTGTGAGCAAGAAGGTTTTGAATCTATTACTATGGTGATTCCAGAAACAGGTGAAGGATCTGGTCCTTATCAGTATGAAATTGCTTGGAACATAGCTGATTCTGATGGTAATATAGTGTTTGAAGCTGGTACAGGATGGGGGCAAGGAGAATATGATTTTGCTAACACTGGAATAGGTTCTTTTTGGACTTGTATTGATCCAAATGCTTGTTACACAGTTAATATGAATGATGATTACGGTGATGGTTGGAATGGAAATATTTTAACTATTTCTAGTGAAACTTTAGGTGTGCAAGAATTTACTCTATTTGCGGGTTATGATGGAAATGCTGATTTAGGATATTGTCCGTTTGAGTGCGATGTTGATATAGTTGATGTTTCTGTTGCAGATGGTGATACTGCGTCAGATTTTGGTTTTGCTATAACTGACATTAATGGAAATAGTGTTGCTTCTGGAGGTTCAGACTTTTCTGATGTAGCATGTTTAGATTTAGTAAATGGTTGTTATGATATAGGCCTTTCAAGTGCAGCTGGTGGAGGATATGGTTCTGCCTATTTAATTATTGGAGAGCAAACATTTACTTGGGAAGATGGTACAAATGGATTCTGGAGTTCTAACTTTGTTCAAGCAGTCGGTGGAGGTTGTCCATCTTATGGATGTACTGATCCAAATGCGGATAATTATGATCCAAATGCAACGTTAAATCAAGTTTCTGGAATTGATACATCTGACCCATGTTTATACTCAGGATGTTTAGATCCTAATGCTGTTAACTATGATGAAGCTGCGAATATAGATGATGGTTCATGTGATTATGGTTGTGCTGATTTAGGACTTGAAACATACACAATCACATGTGATGGCGGTTCATGGCAAGGAGAAGTTTCTTGGGAAATCGTAGGCTCTAACGGAGTTGTTGCTTCTGGAGGTGCTCCGTACTCTGGAGGTGGATGTTTTGAACCTAATGATTGTTATGTTGTTAATATGACAGATTCATTCGGTGATGGATGGAATGGTAATATACTTGAAGTTAACGGTCAGCAGTTCACATTTACCACTGGTTCTTCTTCACAAGATTTCATGGAAGGTGCCGAGGGTTCATGTTCAGCATTTGAAGGTTGTACTGATCCATTAGCTTATAATTATGATGATTCAGCAGTACTAGAGGATGGATCTTGTGTTTATACTTGTGCAGAAGTTGGTTTAACTGAAGTTACCATATATATGGAAACTAATGGAAATTTGTCAGGATGGTATGGAAGTAGTTTAAATATAGGAGATGACTCTTATACTTTAACTGGTTATACACAATCGATTTCAGCTTGTGCAGACTTATCTTCTTGTTTAACAGTTACCGCAGGAGGTGGAATAATGCAGTACCAAATAGGTTGGACTGTATTTGAAGGCGACGGATTAGAAGGTATAGAAATATTATCTGGAGGCGCTCCATTTAACGGAGAATTAGGAAATTGTGATGTTCCTGGATGTAACGATGCGAATGCATGTAACTTTGACCCTTCTGCTAACACAGATGATGGTTCATGTATCTACGCAGAAAGTGGATTAGATTGTGATGGAAANTGTTTAGCTGANGCTGANNNAGATGGTNTTTGTGANGNNNNTGANNTNGAAGGTTGTACAGATCAAAGTGCATTAAACTTTGATTCAACTGCAACAGATTCTGATGATTCTTGTATATATGAAGTACTAGGATGTACAGATGCAACTGCTGCTAATTATGATTCTGCTGCCAATACAGATGATGGTTCATGTGACTTTGGTCCATGGGGTCAAGTAGAAGGTACAGATTGTAATATGACAATTTTAGTTCCTGGAGATGCTGCTATTACAATTGAAGGAGAGCCTATAACTTTAGGTGATTGGTTAGGGGTATTCTATTTGGAAGATGCTACAGGTGAAATGATTTGCGGAGGATCCACTATTTGGACAGGTGAAACTACTTCTATTGCTGCATGGGGAGCTGAAGGTTCCGATAATGGATTCCAAACAGGTGAAACATTAACTTGGGGAACATTTGACAACGAAACAGAGTCATTTATTCTTGGTGCAAATGTTTCTTATAATTTTGGTGCCGGAGAATATTCTTGTAATGGTTTAACTGGTCTAGGAGGTTTAGATGCGGTTTCTACTTTCATTCAGGAAATACCTTTAGAAGAAGGTTGGGGCATATGGTCAACTTATATAGACCCGGCTGATACAGATATGGCATCGGTTTTCTCATTGATTGTTAGTGACTTGACTATTGTTAAGGATGAAACAGGTTCTGTATACTGGCCTATGTTTGGATTAAATTCAATTGGTTCATTAACTAAAGGTAAAGGTTATCAAGTTAAAATGGCAACTCCAAATACACTAGTATTAGAAGGAGACCTTGTTCCTTATAACTATGATATCTCACTAGATGAAGGTTGGGGAATTATGGGATATTTACATCAAGATTGTTATAGTGCGGTCGATATGATGGCTCCTGTAGTAAATGACCTTGTTATTTTAAAAGATGAAGCGGGTTCTGTTTACTGGCCTATGTTTGGTTTAAATTCAATTGGAAATATGTGTCCAGGAAAGGGTTACCAAGTTAAGATGTCAGCTACTACATTATTTAATTACCCAGCTAGTGGCGGTCAAAGGATTGGTGATATCTACACAGAAAGACCAATTCATTTTGATGAACCAGCTAATACAGGGTCTAATATGATTATTGGTTTCCCTCAATATGCTTGGGAATCTACTTTATCAATAGGCGATGAAATAGCTGCNTATGATGAAGANGGTAGATTAATTGGAAGNACNGTATATGAAGGNNNNAACCTNGCTCTTACTGTATGGGGAGATGATATNACTACTNATGAAAAAGATGGTTTANTAGAANGTGAGAGAATAATCTTTAGANTATGGAACTCTACAANTTCTACAGAACAAGTCTTAGACATTAAGTGGGAAGAGGGTAGTGGAATATACTCTACAGATGGAATTAGTGTAGCAGGACAGATTATATTAGGAAATGAAGTAACTTCAAAAAGACAATTAGTTAAAATAACTGATGTTCTTGGAAAAGAAGTTAATGGAAATGAAAAAGATGTAATGTTACTATACATATATGATGATGGAAGTATAGAAAGAATATTTATTAAGAAATAATAATTAAAAATATTCGATTAAAAACAGCCCCATTTTGGGGCTGTTTTTATATTTTTAACTATGATTATACTTTCTACAACTATTGGTGTCTTTTCTAACGAATGGTTTTTATATAATTCTATAACATTTTTCTCAATAGTATTTTTATTCTACTTTCTAAAAAGATGCAGTTCAAATTTTATTGAGAGTTTTAATAAAAAATTAGCTTTATTATTTGTAGTAGAATTTATTTTTTTCAATGTTTATCAATTTATTGACGGTACATGGAGTCTAACTGAATCTCTTCCATTTCATTTGTGCTCCTTAATGTGGTTTAATTCAATCTATTTATTAATATATAAAAAGCAATGGTCATTTGAATTAATGTTATTTATTGGTATGCCAGCAGCTTTTCATTCATTATTAACACCACAATTAAATCATGGGAATAACTCTTTTTATATTTTTGACTTTTTCTTTAGTCACGGTTGGTTATTTGCAATTTCATTTTACTGTATTTACATCTTAAACATGCGCCCCAGAATTTTATCATGGTGGTATTCATTTTTGAAATTACAGGACATTATAATTTTGGTTTTTATAGTTAATTTTTTTGTAAATATAATTTCTTTCGGGTATTTAATTCCCCCAATAGGAATAGAAGAAACTTCGAATTATATGTATTTACTTTCTCCTCCTATTGCNGATAACCCTTTTGTTTTAGGTCCATGGCCTAACTATTTATTGGGATTGCTTTTNGCTACATTTCTTCATAGTATAATTATTTATTTNCCATTTTATTATTTTAAAAAAATAAAGAAATGATTAAAGTTTGGATACAATTTTTAAGAGATAGAAAAAATTTAAATGTAACATTAATAACTTTTTTTTCTTTTGCGGTCATAAGTTTATTATTTAGTTNGTTTTTAGTTTGGGTTGAAAATAGAGATCCCTATTTTGGAGAGTTTATTGATCCTTTATTTTTTTGGGATCCAATAGATTTATCTATACCTACATTTATTTTAACTTATGGTATAATTGGTTTTTACATGTTATTCAATATAAATTCACCATTGAAAATAGTGTATTTTATTCAAATGCTTATTTTTATTGTACTTTGCCGTATTGTTTCTTTAACATTAATTCAATTTGATGCCCCTGAAGTANTTTGGTCAACTGCTCAAGCTGCTAATATTGATGGTCAAACACTGATTCAATTGGCAGACCCTATTTTAAATAATATTATTTACCATAAGAACGTGGCTATACCTGATGAGCCTATATATACACATCATGATTTATTTTTTTCGGGTCATACAGCTAAATGTTTATTAGCATCTTTGTTATATGAAAATAAAAAAATGAGATATTTCTTTATAGTATTAACTTGTATAATGGCAACTTTTTTAATTCTCCAACATGTTCATTATAGTATAGATATATTCTTTGCGCCTATTGTTACATTATTAGCTATTTTCCTTCATGGTAAATATATTAGAAAATAAATATGGATTAATGAAAATATTTTATGTAATTTTTTTCTTTTGGCTCGTTATTTTGTCAACAATTAGTATGAGTCCCAAAAAATATGGTTTATATGAACATTGGGATGTTGTTAAGCAAAACTTAATTAATCATCCTGAGCTTAAGATTATTGACTTTGAAACTGGAGTTTCCTGGAATGTCGTAGTAGGTAATGAAAATATTTTGGGTAGTTTACATGCTGATGTTGAGCCTAAAACAATTAAAGATTTTGAAACAGCCATGAAAATTTGGGGAAATTATAGTTGGTCTCCAAGGGCCGTTTTAGTATATATGCCTAATGGAAAAGTTATTGCAGCTTCGATGCATAATATGCCACATGCGGGAGTTGAAGAAGAGCCGTATTTAAAAATAGTCAACAACAGAACTAATGGATATGGGACGGGTCGAAACAGAGATTTTGTTAAAAATAATGGAATGTCTGGTCATGTATGCCTTCATTTTTACGGAAGTAAAAGTCATAGGACAAAAACAGAAGATCCTGAGCATCAGGATAAAGTTAAGGTGGCTGCTAATAAAGATATATAACATAAAAAAGGGCTTCAGTGATTGAAGCCCTTTTTTCTAGTTGCGGGGGCAGGACTTGAACCTGCGACCTTTGGGTTATGAGCCCAACGAGCTACCAACTGCTCTACCCCGCGGTGCAAATATATAAATAATTTAAAAAATGNGTTAAAAACTCAATTATTTTATATTTGTTTAAAATTAATTAAATGCATAAATCTGGATTTGTAACTATTATTGGAAACCCAAATGTTGGAAAATCGACCTTGGTAAATAATTTAATTGGAGAAAAACTTTCTATAATCACTCCTAANGCCCAAACTACNAGACATCGGNTACTTGGAATTTTAAGNCATGAANATTANCAAATAGTTTTTTCTGACACCCCTGGTGTATTAAAACCTAAGTATAAATTACAAACTGCAATGATGTCTTATGTTAAAGAGTCTTTAGATGATTCAGATTTAATTATTTATATAGTAGAAGCAAATAAAAATCAATTAGCTGATGAAAGTATCCAAAAAATTTTGATTGAANTAGATAAAAAAACTTTAGTTTTAATTAATAAAATTGATTTAGTTCAACAAAATGAAGTATCTGAATTGGTTGACTTTTGGTCTAAAAAATTTAGTAAATCNATTGTTTTTCCAATATCAGCTTTAAATAAATATAATTTACAATTTGTTTTAGATACTATTTTAAAATACCTTCCTGAAGCACCAGCTTATTTCCCTAAAGATATTTTCACTGATAGATCAGTAAGGTTTATTATTAGTGAAATAATAAGAGAAAAAATATTTAAAAGATATACGAAGGAAATACCATACTCAACGGAAGTTGTTGTTGAAAGTTATAAAGATAAATCTAAAATTATTGAAATAAATTGTGTGATATATGTTGAGAGATTNTCTCAAAAAGGAATAATAATTGGAAAAAATGGATCGGCTNTAACTTCTNTAGGTTCTTCTGCAAGACGAGATATTCAAAACTTTTTAAAAAAGAAAGTTTTTTTAGGTTTGTATGTTAAGGTCTTAAAAGATTGGAAAAAGAAAAATAAAGATTTAAAATCCTTTGGGTACTTAAAAAAATAATTATGTCAAATATTGTAGCTATAGTAGGNAGACCTAACGTTGGAAAATCAACTTTATTTAATAGGTTAATTAAAAGAAGGCAATCAATTGTTCATGATCAAAGTGGTGTAACTAGAGACCGTGTATATGGTCAGTCTGAATGGAATGGTATAGAATTTTCTATAATTGATACTGGAGGATATGTTGAGGGATCANAAGATATTTTCGAAAAAGAAATTATAAAGCAAGTTAAACATGCTGTTAGAGAAGCAACAGTAATAATTTTTGTTGTTGATGTAACATCTGAAATAACTGATTTAGATTCGCAGATGTCTAGTTTTTTAAAAAAAATAGAAAAGCCTGTTTTACTAGCTGTTAATAAAGTTGATGACTCCCTTAGAACTTATGATACACCTATTTTTTATAAATTAGGNTTTAAAGAGTTTTATTCTATNTCCTCTATTAATGGTTCTGGAACAGGTGAGCTTCTTGATAAGGTTGTGACTTTTTTTTCAAAAGAATTAGTTGTTAAAAAAAATGATTTACCAAGATTATGTATTGTTGGTAGACCAAATGTTGGTAAATCATCCTTGATTAATTTATTATTAGATGATGATAAAAATATAGTAACAGATCAGGCTGGAACAACGAGAGATGTGACAGACAGTTATTTCAAGAAATATGGCCATGAGTTCTTTTTGGTTGATACAGCAGGAATAAGAAAAAAGGGAAAAGTCAAAGAAGATTTAGAATANTATTCTGTAGTAAGAGCAATTGGTGCAATTGAAAATGCAGATGTTTGTATTTTGATGCTTGATGCAACAAGAGGAATTGAGTCGCAAGATCAAAATATATTCAGTTTGATTCAACGTAATAATAGAGGAGTGATTATTTTAGTTAACAAATGTGATTTAATTGAAAATATGAATGATGAAAGTAAGTCGATTAAAACTCAAATACTAAATAAAATATCTCCTTTCGATGATGTTCCTATTATGTTTATTTCTGTATTAAATAAACAAAGGGTCTTAAAAGCAATTCAAGAAGCAATAAATGTATATNATCGATTATATACTAAAATATCTACAAGTAAGTTAAATGATTATATCTTGGATGTAATTAATCATAACCCGCCACCTAGTGTAAAAGGAAAAAGAATAAAAATTAAATATGTTACTCAATTACCAACTAAAAANCCCTCTTTTGCATTCTTTTGTAATTTACCACAATACATTAAAGAAAGTTATAAAAGATTTATAGAAAATAAATTACGAAAGGAATTTGATTTTAAAGGAGTACCAATACAACTTTTTTTTAGGAAGAAATAATTTTTATAAAATTGAAAAACATTTTTTTATTTTTTCAACATAATCTAATTTTTCCCAAGGGAATAACTCAATTTCCTTTTTAATTGACTGATTATTGTTTTTTAAAGTGTAGGTATCATTTTCACTTTTTCTTCCCATATGCCCATAAGAGGCTGTTTTAAAATATATAGGATTTTTTAATTTATAATAACTTATAATTCCTTTTGGAGTTAGGTTAAATAATGTCTGAATTTTATCTGATATTTCTTTGTCAGAAAATTCAATTTTTTTTGTGCCATAAGTGTTAACGTAAATACTTATTGGTTTAGCAATACCTATAGCATAAGCNATTTGAACTAAAATTTCATCAGCAACACCAGCTGCTACTAAATTTTTTGCCACATGTCTTGTAGCGTAAGCTGCAGATCTATCAACTTTTGAAGGGTCCTTTCCTGAAAAAGCTCCTCCTCCATGCGCACCTTTCCCCCCGTATGTGTCGACAATTATTTTTCTACCAGTTAGTCCTGTATCTCCATGAGGGCCGCCTATTACGAATTTACCAGTAGGGTTTATATGAAATTTAGTATCATCTTTAAACAAACTTTTTGTTTCGTCAGATAAATTTTTTTTAACGGACGGAATCAAAATTTTTTGAATATCCTCTTTAATTTTTTTAAGCATTAATTCTTCTTGATCAAAATCATCATGTTGAGTTGAAATAACAATACTATCAATTTTTATTGGTTTATTTTTTTCAGAGTATTCTATTGTTACTTGGGATTTTGAATCAGGCCTTAAGTATGTCATTTGCTGGCCNTTTTTNCTTATTCTAGCTAATTCCTCCAAAATTATATGCGATAAATTTAAAGATACCGGCATATAGTCTGTTGTTTCATTTGTTGCATATCCAAACATTATTCCTTGATCNCCAGCGCCTTCTTCTTTATATAATCCTTTATCTGAAACAACACCCTGATTAATATCAGGTGATTGTTTGTCAATGTATGTTTTTATTTTACATGTATCTGCGGAAAAAAGATATTCATTCTTAGTGTAGCCTATTTCTTTAATTACATCTCTTGCAATATCAATTAAGTTTAAGCTAGCTTTAGAAGTGATTTCCCCAGAAATAATTACAGTATCTGTGGTAACTAATGTTTCGCAAGCTACTTTTGAATCAGGATCTATAGATAAATATGCATCCAAAATTGCATCTGATATCTGATCTGCTATTTTATCAGGATGACCTTCAGAGACAGATTCGGATGTGAACAGATATGACATAGTTTTAAATTTNGAGGNAAACAAATATAATTAAATATTCTAATTTTTAATTTGTTAATTTTTTAAATATTTTGGTTANACTATTCTTAAATTCTTTTTTCTTTAAATTTGCAATTATATCCCCTTTATGAATTATAATTATTCTGTCGCAAATTTTTTCAACTTCATCGATAATATGTGATGAAAATAAAATGGCTTTGTTTTCACCTAGTACTTTAATTAAGTTGTGTATTTCATTTTTTTGATTTGGATCTAGTGTTGCAGTCGGCTCATCCAAAATCAATACATCAGGGTCATGTAAAATAGCTTGAGCGATTCCTACTCTTTTTCTTTGTCCTGCAGATAAAATTTTAATTTTTTTATTTTTAATATNNTTTAGATTAGTATTTTCAAGAACCGTATTTAAATTTTTATTTTTTTCTTTATAAAATNTGGANATAAAAATTAAAAATTCATTTACATACATTTCTTCATAGAGAGGGTTTTTTTCTGATAAATANCCGATTTTACTTTTTGTTAATTTTGTGTGAGTTTCAATATCNTTTTCACATATTTTTACTTTTCCTGAATTTGGNTTAACATAAGAACAAATAATTTTCATAATTGTAGATTTACCTGCTCCGTTAACACCTAGTAAACCAAGGATTTCACCTTTCTTTACGCTAAAATTTATATTTTTCAAAACTTCTATATTATTATAGGTTTTCGAAATGTCTTTTAGTTCNATGGACATAAATTAATAATTGATTTGTCTTTTGTATATAATCTAAAATATAAAATTTACTTTATAGTTTTTTAAACCTTTAATCCTTTTTTTTAAATTGAGGTTTAAATATGGAGGGTATAGTAATTAAGTCAACAGGAAAACTGCATACAGTTTTAGATAACAATGGTAATCTTTTTCATTGTAAACTAAAGGGTTCCGTTAAATTAAAAAATTGTTCATTTACAAATCCTATNTCTGTTGGTGACAGAGTATTATTTATTGTAAATCCANAAAGTTCACATGCAATTATTGAAGAAATAAAACCTAGATTCAATTATGTTGTTCGTAAGTCCGTAAACCTTTCTAAAAAATCACAAATAATAGCATCAAATATTGACACATGTATTTTGTTGGTTACNATTAAAAATCCTATTACTTCTTTATTGTTTATTGATCGTATTTTGGTGACTTTAAATGCATATAAGATTACCCCAGTATTAGTATTTAATAAAATAGATTTATATGACGAAAAATTAACGTTAATTGAAAATAACTATAAATCGATATATGATAAAATAGGAATNAAATCTATATCAGTTTCAATTATAAAAAATAAAAATATTGATTTATTGTATAAATTTTTAAAAAATAAAACCACTTTAATTACTGGTCACTCTGGTGTTGGAAAGACGTCNTTAATTAATTTACTAAACCCAAAACTAGATTTGAAAGTTAATGAAATATCAAGTTATCATCAGCAAGGTATTCATACNACAACATTTGCATCAATGTTTCNNTTAAAAGATATNAATGCTTTTATNATTGATTCNCNTGGAATNAGAGGTTTTGGGTTGGTTGATATTTCAAAAAAAATGCTTTCNAATTATTTNCCTGAAATGAAAAANTTTTCAACTTTTTGCAGATTNAAAAANTGTTTGCATGTAAATGAACCAGATTGTAATATTATTGCTNAAATTAAAAAAGGNAATATTTCTAATTCTAGATATGCAAATTATTTAAATATGTTAGAAGATGAAACAAATTATAGATATAGTAAATAAAAAATAAATAATTGAAAACAGTAATTCAAAGGGTCTTAAATTCATCCGTCAGTATTGATACAAAAAACCAAAGATCTATTGGCTATGGTTTAGTCCTTTTTGTGGGATTTTGTAAAGATGATTTTGAAGATGATCTTAATTGGACTATTAATAAAATATTAAAAATGAGAATATTTTATTCTAACGATCCTTCAAAGCCTTTATGTATCACTGAAACAAAAGCTGAAATTTTAGTTATTAGTCAATTCACTTTATTAGCTAGTTTGAAAAAAGGNAAAAAACCATCTTGGCATAAAGCGGCTAATACTGAAGCTGCAAAAATATTGTATAATAAGTTTATTAATAAATTAAGTAGTGATTATGATGAAAAAAAAATCCAAAGAGGATACTTTGGAGAAAAAATGAATGTCCACCTAAATAATGATGGGCCATTTACTATTTTATTGGATTCAAAAGTCAAATCGTAATTTATTGTTTTTCAAAGTCATATATAATATTTATGTTATTTGACCTTGAAATTAAACCAGGATTTATTCCAAGCATACCTTCAGGAATTTTATAAGAAAGGTCTGAGAAATAATCAATCCATATCTGCATAAATCTGTTTGTTTTAGGCTCTTTAAATGTCATAGGTTTAAGTTCAAATAAAGTAAAATTAGTTTGGTCAAAAATGTCATAAATTAGTTCAGAACAATAATACTTATCATTTTCTATACTAAAGAATTCATCATATTTTTTGCCAATTAAATTTTCACCTTTATTTATTGCGGGTTTAATCATTTCCTTGTAAATAGGTAAAACTCTCCCAACACTAATTTTCGGATATCCTTTATCGTTTAAACTTCTTTTGATAAATTTTTCTAATTTGATTAACTCAACTCCATTTGAAAAGGCCTCTAAAACAAATAATTCAGAATTATCAATTATACATATTCCAACGTGAGAAAAATTTTTATTATTAGCTGAAGAAGTTACTTTCTCAATGGCGTCACAAAGTGGACTAGAATCTAAATCTTGAAAAAGGATATCTCCTTCTTGAAGCAAATATTCATTTAAATTAATAGTTAAAACATTTTCTTTAATATTAATTGAAATAGGATTCTGACTATTTNTATTTNCTTGAGTTAAAATAAAAAAGAAAATAATTAATCTGAACATTTATTCAGCAAGAATAATTATTGTATTGTTTTTCATTTCNACAACTCCACTTTTGATATCAAACACCAATTCTTTTTTTTCAAGGTCAGTTATTTTAATTTCACCCTTTTCTAAAGACGAAACAATAGGGGCATGCATATTTAACATTTGAAATTTACCTGAGCTTCCAGGAACTTGAACTGAAACAACTTCTCCTGAGAATATTTTTTTTTCCGGTGTTAATATTTCTAGNTTCATTTATTAATTATTTGGCTTCTGCAATCATTTTTTCTCCTTTAGCAATTGCATCTTCTATTGTTCCTACTAAATTGAAAGCAGCTTCAGGTAAATGGTCAAGTTCACCATCAAGAATCATGTTAAAACCCTTAATTGTATCATCTATACTTACTAGTACACCTGGTATTCCTGTAAATTGTTCTGCTACGTGGAATGGTTGCGATAGAAATCTAGCTACTCTACGAGCCCTGTGTACAGCTTGCTTATCTTCTTCAGATAATTCATCCATACCTAGGATTGCAATAATATCTTGAAGTTCCTTATATCGTTGTAATATTTCTTTAACCCTTTGTGCGCAATTATAGTGTTTGTCACCTAAGATTTCAGGATTTAAAATTCTAGACGTTGAATCTAAAGGGTCTACCGCGGGATAAATTCCAAGTTCAGCAATTTTTCTTGAAAGTACAGTTGTTGCATCAAGGTGCGAAAAGGTCGTTGCAGGCGCCGGATCTGTTAAATCATCTGCAGGCACATAAACTGCTTGAACAGAAGTTATTGAACCTTTTTTTGTTGAAGTAATTCTTTCTTGCATTGCTCCCATTTCCGAAGATAATGTAGGTTGATAACCTACAGCTGATGGCATTCTACCAAGAAGAGCTGAAACTTCTGATCCAGCCTGAGTGAATCGAAATATATTGTCTATAAAAAAAAGTATATCATTACCTGTTTTTTCTCCGTTGTTATCTCCATCAACTCCTCCATCTCTAAAATATTCTGCTAATGCTAAACCAGATAAGGCAACTCTAGCTCTTGCACCAGGNGGTTCGTTCATTTGGCCAAATACTAGTGTTGCTTGGCTTTCTTTAAGTTTTTCTTTATCTACTNTATTTAAATCCCAATTTCCTTTTTTTAATTCCTCTACAAATTCATCCCCATATTTTATAACACCTGATTCAATCATTTCTCTAAGTAAATCGTTTCCTTCTCTAGTTCTTTCTCCTACACCTGCAAAAACNGANAANCCANCNTGNNCTTTTGCAANGTTATTAATTAATTCCATAATNAANACAGTTTTTCCAACTCCNGCTCCNCCAAANAGNCCAATTTTNCCNCCCTTNGCNTANGGCTCAATTAGGTCAATTACTTTAATACCAGTGTAAAGTACTTCGGTTTCTGTAGAAAGTTCTTCAAATTTTGGAGGTTCTCTGTGGATTGTATAACCGTTTTCTTTTGATAAATCTCCAATACCATCAATTGCATCTCCTACAACATTTAATAATCTCCCTTTTATACTTTCTCCTACAGGCATTAATATTGGATTACCAGTATTGAATACTTTCATCCCTCTTTTTAAACCATCAGTTGAATCCATGGCAATTGTTCTAATTGAATTTTCTCCAATATGTTGTTCGCATTCTAAAATTAATTTTTCATCATTTTCTTTAATGACTTCTAATGCGTCATAAATTTTTGGTAGATTATTTTGATTTCCTTCAAAAATAACATCAACTACAGGTCCTATTATTTGAGAAATTTTACCGTGATTTTTATCAGTCGTAGACATAATTCAATGGATTAAAAGATTATAAATATTTTCAGGCAATAAAAATAATTATTTATTCCACAAAAAAGAAAGAATATAATTTTTTATTTTTCTATTTTTGAACATACTTTCAAATTGGTTCTTAATTGAAGATATATAGAGGATTAGAAAATTTTAAAAAACCAGTAAAATCTATTATTACTACTGGTACATTTGATGGGGTTCATAAAGGTCATGTTAAAATCATAAATGAATTATGCTCTAAAAAAAAAGATGAGGAAAGTGTTTTGATTACTTTTACTCCTCATCCTAGGATGCTTCTATTTCCAGACCAAAAATTAAAACTCTTAAATAGTTTTGATGAAAAGGTTAATCTATTAAGTTCGTTTCCAATTGACCATTTAGTTATTCAAGAATTTAACTTAGAATTTTCGAGAAGGACCCCATTAGAATATATTAGAGATTATTTAGTTAAGAAAATTGGGCTAAAAAAATTNGTAATTGGNTATGATCATCANTTTGGAAGAAATAGAGAGTCNTCNGTTGATTTNTTAAATGAATANAGTGAATTATATGGTTTTGANNTAATTAAAGTTCCATCTTTCAGTGAANNTGGTGTTNCTATAAGNTCAACGAAAATCCGAAATTATTTAAAAANAGGNGACATNNAAATGGCAAATAATTTGTTAGGTTATTCTTATTCTATTCANGCAAATGTAGTTTCTGGAGAAGGAATAGGTAAATCTTTAGGCTATCCTACCGCAAATTTACAAGTTTTTGAAAAAAACAAATTAATTCCTTCCAATGGGGTGTATGCTGTATTAGTTTACATAAATAACAAAAAACATTTTGGGATGTTAAATATAGGAGTTAAACCAACCTTTAATTCNTCTTTTAAAAAAACAATTGAANTACATATTTTAAACTTCAATAAAAATATTTACAACTCAGAAATTAAAATTATGTTTTTTAGTAGGCTTAGAGATGAAATAAAATTTAGCTCAAAAGAAATGTTGATTTCTCAATTAAAAAAAGATGAAATTAGAGTTAAAAATTATTTCTATAANCTATCTTCTCATNGATATTAAGCTGAAAATAATTGTAAACACAAGACCCAGCATNAACGATTTCATTATNGCATTTATAGAAAAATAATGTGACATACCAATATTATTTCCGTTTACAAATACTTCAACTATTGTTGGGTGAATCAACCAGCAAGCAAAAGNTAGCATTAAATAAGTATTCAAATATTTATTCATTTTAATTAATAATTACNTTTTTATTTANTTTAGTNCCATTAACGTTAAATATAAAATTGTATAATCCCTTATTTAAATTTTTGTTNGTATAAATAAANGGATAATTTTTAGGTTCAGANATTATTTCAATTAATTTTCCTTCAGAATTATAAATATTTATTTGCTCAGTTCCTATTGGAGTAGAAATTTTAGCTTCATGTGAAAAAGGATTCGGNTGTATTTCTATAATAAAATCTAGATTTTCATTTATTGATGTATTTTCACAAGCGTCACCTATTCCATCATTATCAGAATCCAGTTGGTCAGGGTTATATACTTGAACGCAATTATCGCATGCATTTCCTATATTATCGTTGTCTGTATCNGATTGNCTTGTATTATAGTCATCTGGACAATTATCGATTCCNGTACAAAATCCATCACCATCAGTATCACCATAAATACAATTATTTTCACAGTCCACGTAAGTTTCTTCAGGNTAAATGCACGAACCATTNTCAACATTTGCTTCTTCATTATAATTTATTGCTATTTCGCATGTACATCCGTAAANAAAATAATTTATATCAAAGCAATTATCAAATAAAGTTTGCGCTAAAATATCAGCTTCTTTCATTTTTTCAACAGATGCCAGTGGTCCCCCTTCTTCTGCTTTGGCCCAAACAACTCCCGTTGTAATGTAATTTACAGCTCCAGGCTCTAATGTAAATGGGCCCGCAGACTGAATAAATCTCCTGTCAGATGGAGTGTTTCCTGCTGTAGTNTCATCCCANTTTTCTTCAAATGANGGNTCTGTATCACCTGGAAACATGAAATCGCATGGTGGATTTGATGCAACACCTCCGTTTCCACCGTAAGTCATTGGTTGGCCATTAGTCCATATGCCNTTCAANTAATTATAATAATCAATAGCAAATACTGGATCATTATTCCAGTCATATATGTCTGTATCCCAGGCAGCATTATTATAGTAAACAAATTTTGACATAATAATTTGTTCTCCTTCCTCATCAATTTCTCCATCTCTGTCNTTATCAATTCCATCATTTTCATCTGCTAATGGTCCTCTGAAAAAATCTACCCCNACAGCAGGTGGGTTTTGGCCGTAACCGTTAACTCCTTGTAAGGGATCACTTTCATCATTATCATCGCCATTATAACAGTACCCAAGTCCTAATTCTACATCACATCCAATATAGTCATCTTGGTAATTTCCAACATCTGGGTCGACCCANTGACCAAAATATGTTTGGTTTAAAGTNTCGGTAGATCTGTTAATAATTTTATAACTATAAAATGTCATGTTCCCCAAATCATCAACAGTTTTATAAGCAAAAGCTTGAGCTTGAATTTCTAATCCTATTTCCGCACCTCCAGTTTCTGCATGGTAACCACCTTTATCATTAAATACCCACCAAACACTTTGGTCTCCAAATAGCATGTCATCATTTAAACAGTTTAAATCATTATTTATATTGTATGCTGGATAATCTAANCCAACAGAGTATTCTCCATCTCCGTCAACATCAATNAATGGGGCTAAATAATCATANGTTCCATCTACATCTAATCTTGAAGCNGGCCAATTTAAAATAGCATCTGGAATTTCATATTCTGGATATATGACGTTCTCTGGGCAATTAGGGTCATTCACACAATTATTATAGTCTACATATGCTTCTACTTCNGATAATGTAATTGTCCAATGATTATCATAGTTATTACATATATCTGCATTGACAGTTCCATATTCATTGCTATTTATNTCTGCATTTAAAGGTCCTGGAAAGAAATCNACTCCGTTTGTTCTATATGTCATTGCAGCTACCTTTAGGTTATCATTGTCATCTAAACCNCCTATCCATAATGCNCCAGCAAATATAGAGTGNAAATCACTATCTTTAGGTACTTCATATTGCGCTGCTGATAAATTCCACCACATATCTCCCCCTCCTAAAATCATTGCACGAACATTTCCAATATCCAAAAATGCTTGAGAAGTAGGTGCAGANCATCCTCCTGATATAATTTTAAGTGCGTTNTTAGGATTATTCTCANTGGAGAAAACNGTGGCTGTAGATAAAAAAATTATGAGNGANATTTTAAATATATTTTTCATGGCNANAAGATAGTTGGTATGTTTTCATTAAATATAAAAATAAAATTCCATTATTTTTANANTTTATAAATTAAGCTTTAAACATATTTTTTCTCACAATGAACAATATAGTATCTATTTGTAAATGATCTAATAATTGGTCGAATACCTAGATTAAATTGATAAGGTGGTGACCATTTCTTAGAGTTTAATATTTTCCAATTAGTTTTTTTCATTAAAAAATCAAATTGTTTAGGCTCGAATTCATGGTAATGTTTATCCCAATCATCATTTTCATTCCAATATGAATCAGTAAACCATAGATTTAGAGGAACAGAAGCTATTAATTTGGGAGTTTTAAGTGCCTTTAAAATATTGTATGGCGCCAACATNTGTTCAAAGATTTCAAATGCTGTAACTAAATCTACTTTTTGATTTATTATGTTTTTAAAATCNCAATCAAGATCCTCACCATTTGTATTTATAACTGTATATCCATTTTCAATCATTATTTCAGAAAATTCATTTTTTGTTCCTAAATCTANTANTCTACATGGTGGAGGCGCATGCTTCTTAAGAAAAGAAAGGGTNTTTCTATACCGTATTTTTTTATTTNTNTCCACGTGTATTTAAAAATTTAACTCTAAGCCAATCATATAATTTGTAGTAGNTTGNGGATAAAATCCAGACATATTATATGATTGATTNTCTCCNTAAATNTCATCGTCATCTNNCTCTNCTATNANATATGGATCNTCTAAATNTACCCAATCAGGGGATGATATAAATGGATATACCCAACCAGAAGTAGAGNATAGAGTGTTGAATAAGTTATTAACCNAAAACTTAATTTTTAANTCTTTTTGGTTNTTCATAAATGAATANCTTAAAGCAAAGTCATGACGAACATATCCGTGAATTTTTCTATCATCATTACTAGTGTTATCTGTAAATTGGTCACTTACATATTTTGTGTCAAAAATTAATTTTATTTTGGAGTTATAACTATTTATTTTTTTATCCATAACATTCCAAATAATTGATGAGCTACCTATAAAACTAGGTGAGAAAGAAATATTTGTTTTTTCATATTGAATAATTTCTTGTGATCCGGTATCCCAATTATCAATAAATTCAGTGAATGAATTAATTTTGTTTTCACTAACATTAAAGTTAAAATTAAAGTTCAAATCATTTGATATTTTAACTGCGCTACTAAATTCAATACCTATTCTGTAACTATCTTCAACATTTGTTCTTAGTGCGGCTCCAACATCATTTATTTCTCCCGTTAGTACTAGTTGGTTTTTATACAGCATGTGATATAATGTTGTAGAAATATGAATATTTTCATTCATCAAAGAATATTGGATTTCGGTATCGAATAAGGTTTCATGTTTTGGTTTTCTATAACTATTAATAGCATCAATAAAGTCATTTCTGTTAGGCTCATTATTTGCAATAGAAAAAGATGCAAATACATTTTGATTGTCGCTAGATTTATAAAGCAAACCTATTTTTGGATTGAAAAAATAAAATTTATATTCAGATTGTGGGATAATTAAATTATCATCGGTTCCACTAATTTTATAATTAATATATCTGTATTGTAAATCACTAAATAAGAAAAGTTTACCTAAATTAAATTTGGTTTGTGAGTATATATTACCATCAATCTTTTCTCCTTTTCCATGATAATATTCGTTGTTTCCATTGATAAAATTAGAAAAGCCTTCAATTGAAATAATTTTTCCATAGTGTAAACCATCGTATTTACTTATTGATAATCCTGTTTGATTAGAATAAGAGGGCTTTATTAAGTCTGTTTTGAAAATAAACCCAAATAAGTCATTATTTAGCCATTTTCTATTTATAACATTTGTAGTTGTGTCATAATCAAATCCATAGTTTAATAATGATGCGTCAGAATCAAAGTTTTCATAATAACCTTTTCCTTTAGTATAGTAAAATGTTGATGATGCTTTAAATGATTCTGAAAAAATACGATGAAAATGCGCTTGATAGTGCATTTGCTTATAATTATCAATTTGATTTTCGTATGTATATGGATTAAAAGTACGTAGATGTTTATTATTAATATAGGATGCAGGTACGCCATACCAAGCTTGTCCAGTCTTTTCATGACCTCCAAATGAAATAAGTTCAATCATAGTTTTCTGATTGTTAAACTTTGTAGATAAGTAATAAGATTTTAAATCAGAATTAGACCTATCTATATATCCGTCGCTTTGAATGTCAGAAATCCTACCGTTAAAAGAAAAATAATTTTTTAGTTTACCTGTGCCAAAACCAATAGAACTTTTTTGTGTATTAAATGAACCACTGCTAAAATCAATATTACCATATGCATTTTCGTCATTTTGAAAAGTAGATATATTAATTTGACCTCCAAATGATCCGCTTCCAATAGTTGAAACCCCAACTCCTCTTTGAATTTGTATATAATTAGATGAACTAAAAATATTAGGAATATCTACAAACCAAACGCCTTTTGATTCTGCGTCATTTAATGGAACCCCGTTAATTGTTACACTTATTCTAGTTTGATCAGACCCCCTTAATCTTAATGAAGAATAACCAATTCCATTTCCTGCATCAGATGTAAATAAAGTTGATGGTGTTAAATTTAATAGAGACGGTATGTCAGAACCCATATTTCTTTCAGAGTAATCTTCAATATAAATAGTTTCCTTTACTACTGGTTCATCTTCACCAACCTTATTGCTTATTAAATCAACTTTGTCTAAATAATAAATAGTGTCAGGTTGTGTAATTTCTATTTGTGAAAATAAATTAATGCTTAGTAGAAAGCATACAGATAATAAAAAATTTTGATACATAATAGTTCATTTTGTGTTAAACAATTTCTTTTCTAGAATTACCTAGCAGATTCAATGGGTATTATCTCAGCAAAAGCACCCCTCATGAACGATTCAAATTTACTTGATTTTTTCCTAAGTTAAGTAACTGTTAATAATTTTTTTTGCCATTAAAAATCTTGATTTTTTATCCCCGCAAATTATTGTATAAGATTTATTTTGTAAATATTTTAAATGAATATTGAATAATCTCTCTCTATCAAAAGGGTTTTCTCGTAAAGGATCAGGTTCCCATGGAATATCAGGCTTACATAGTAGATAATGGGTATAGTTATCTTTTGTATTTAATATCCATTCTTCACATTTATTAAATTTTTCTAGGCTCCAAATTTTAATTTCATTGAGAGTTGTGTCGCATATAATTAATTGACTATTTTCTTTGCTTGCTTGTATTTCTCTTTCTTTTTGTTCTTTTGCAATTTTAATTAAATCGGAATATGTGTATTTTCCATTTACTGTTTTTAAGTACTCTCTTGCAAATTCATCTACCAAAATACTTTTTTTGAAATGTGTAGATAATTTTTTTGCTAATGTAGTTTTTCCACTAGACTCAGGACCCGTAATAGCGATTTTAATTTTTTTCACTATAAATGTTTTTTCCAACTTAAGTATCCATAAGTAGCGAATGGAATATAAAAGAAGAATAAAAAACAGTAAAAATAGTCCCCTGTATATAAATAAAAAAATCCACTAATTATATCAATTACAATAAATATTACCCAGCTTTGTATTATTTTTTTTGTAGTCATATACATTGGGATAATATTAAACATAAACATTAGAGAGTCAAAGAAAGGATATCCACTTTCAATTAGCGTGCCTTGAAAATAATTTAAAATATAATTTAATTCTATTGTTAAGATTAGGCCAAACAATATCCAGAATGTCAGATTCTTGTTTGATAAGGATTTGACAATAAATATATTTTCTTCTTTTTTGTTCCACGAGATCCAACCTGAAATTGCAACTACAATAAAAAATAATTGCATTATGCTCTGTAGGGGTAGATTAATTAAATAAAAAGCGTAACCATTAAGAGATGCAGCAACAATTAAAGCTGGCCAGCAAAGTTTATTTTGCTTGATAGATAATATGACATAAATGATACTGAATGTTACACCTAGGAATTCATAAATATGATTTTGATTAATTAGATAATAATTTATACTGTCCCAATCTTTTATTATCAAATATAATATTTGAGCAAGCACTATTGATAAGAAAAATCTATTAGTTTTTTTCATATTGATTTTATTGCAATAGATAAATATAAGTCATTAATTTTTTTACTTTCCAAGTTGTATTCAATCTTTACATTATTTTTTATAAAATATCCCTTTTTCATTTTTTTTTCAATGTAAATATTGTCCTTAATTGAGCAAGTGAGTCCATTAAGAGTTTTGTATAGGGCTTCTTTTGCTGTCCAAATAAAGTGCAAATCTTCTATTGAATAATTGTTTTTTTCTCTTTCCTTGCTAAGAAATTTATTTTTAAGCATAATGATTTTTTGCTCCTCTTTTTGTAAATCAATACCTATTTTTTTCTCACTTAATAAAATTGCGGCATAATTATCGGAATGTGTTATAGAAATATTAGAAATTTCTTTGCAGTATGGGACTTTTCCATTGTAAAAAATGGTTGTTTTTTTTTGTAATATATTGTTTAGTAGTATTTTAGCCGCTATAGATTGATCTTTTCTTTTTTGGTTACTTATTTTATTAAGTAGTGTAAGTTCATATTTATTTGGTTTTAATAATTTTAGTAGAGTTTCACTATTTTCTTCTATTTTCCAAATAGCATACGTATATTTTTCTGTTTTTTTTGTTTTTATTAATGGCATATTATATTATAATAATTTAATGTATTAAATTTGCATAATAAAAAATAACAATATGTCAATAAAAATTAAAACAGAAAAAATGAGTTATAAAGTTAAAGATATATCTCTTGCTAAGTGGGGAAGAAAAGAAATTAGGTTAGCTGAGGCTGAAATGCCAGGTTTAATGTCTCTTAGAAAAAATCACGGTTCAAATAAACCTTTAAAAGGAGCTCGAATTGCTGGTTGTTTACATATGACAATTCAAACCGCTGTTTTAATTGAAACTCTAGTTGATTTAGGAGCTGAAGTTTCTTGGTCTTCATGTAATATTTTTTCCACACAAGATCATGCCGCTGCCGCAATTGCAGAAACAGGTGTGCCTGTATTTGCATGGAAAGGCATGAATGAAGAAGAGTTTGATTGGTGTATTGAGCAAACTTTATTTGCATTCAAAGATAATAAACCTCTAAATATGATATTAGACGATGGGGGTGATCTTACAAATATGGTTTTAGATAAGTACCCAGAATTAACTAAGGACATAAGGGGTATTTCAGAAGAGACAACTACTGGCGTTTTAAGGTTATATGAGAGAGAAAAAAATAATACTTTAAGTCTACCTGCAATTAACATAAATGATTCTGTAACAAAATCTAAATTTGACAATAAATATGGATGTAAAGAATCTGCTGTTGATGCTATAAGAAGAGCTACAGATATTATGATGGCAGGAAAATCTGCTGTTGTAGCTGGTTATGGCGATGTTGGAAAGGGAACAGTTGCGTCTTTAGTAGGAGCTGGTGCGAGAGTAATTGTAACTGAGATAGATCCAATTTGCGCTCTTCAAGCATCCATGGATGGCTTTGAGGTTAAAAAAATGATTAATGCTGTCAAAAATTGTGAAATTATAATTACAGCAACGGGTAATAAAGATATAATCACAGGGGAGCATTTTATGGCAATGAAGGATAAATCAATTGTATGTAATATAGGACATTTTGATAATGAGATTGATGTAAAATGGTTGAATGAAAATTGTCTAAAAAAAGATGAGATTAAACCCCAAGTCGATTTGTATACCTTACCTAATGGAAATGAAATTATTTTACTTGCAGAAGGTAGGTTAGTAAATTTAGGGTGTGCTACAGGTCATCCATCTTTTGTTATGTCTAATTCATTTACTAATCAAGTTATAGCTCAAATGGAGCTTTGGGCTAATTGCTCTAGCTATGAAAATAAAGTATATACATTACCCAAACATCTTGATGAGCAAGTGGCTAGACTTCATCTTGAAAAACTCGGAGTTGAATTAGAGTCTTTGAATGATGAACAAGCAAAATATATAGGTGTTCAAAAAGAGGGCCCTTATAAACCTGATTATTACAGATATTAATTATAAATAGATAGATTTTGTCCATCAAAATATGTATTATATCTATATAATCCATATGTTGCGGGCCCTTGAATTACTGAGCCGTCAGTAATTAAGAATAGAGATTCGGAGCAAGGGTCACTTATTATTATATTGTCTTTATTAACTTCAGTTTTACAATCATCTATGGGATTAAATGGACTTGCTCTATCGTAAGCAATAAATTCATCAAAAGTTTTTCTATATAATAAAATTCCTCCAACACCGCCATTTAAGTAAATCCAACCACCTGGAGTGTTGACGCTGAAAAACTCGGGGTTGTTTGTGTAAATGTTAATATTAACATTTACTTGAGGAAATTGGTTGTTATCTCTTTCACAACTAAGCATTACAGATATAATGAATAGTATAATGGTAATTTTTTTTTTCATATGATGTTTAAAATAACTCTTTGGAATATATGAATTATATAATCTAAATTATATATATTTACCTTTCAAATTTTAGATTACACTAAAAAAAAAAAATATATGTATAGGTTTATTTCTAGTTTATTACTTCTGTTCTGTATATCAATTTCAGCTACTTTTTCTCAAAATGCCACTCTAAAAGGTAGGGTTATTGATAATTCAACAGGCGAGTCTATTCCTATGGCGAGTGTTGCTTTATTACAAGATGGAGTCATTATTAACGGAACATCTACAGATTTCGATGGATATTATACAATAAAGCCAATCCCACCTGGAACTTATAATGTAAGAGTTTCTTTTATTGGTTATCAAGCTCAAGAAATGGATAAAGTGGTATTATCCCCTAACAAAATTAGTGTTCAGAACTTTAATTTATCAGCTGGTGAGGAATTACAAGAAGTTGTGATTATAGAATCGGATGTACCTTTAATTGATCCAGATAAATCTGGTTCTATTAAAACGAAAGAGCAAATAGCGGCTTTACCAACGAGAAATGTTCAATCTGTTGCGGCAACAACAGCGGGTGTTTTTCAAGCTGATTCGGATGGAGCGCTAAATATTAGAGGTAGTAGAAGTTCTGCTACTGACTTTTATGTTGATGGTGTGAAAATTACTGGTAATGTTAATGATATTTTACCTCAAGATGCCATTGATCAAATGACAGTTATAACAGGTGGATTGCCAGCACAATATGGAGATGCTACTGGTGGTATAGTTAGTGTAACAACTAGAGGGCCATCTAGTATAACTAGAGGTGGCTTAGAGCTTGTAAGTTCATCATTAACAGATCCTTACAATTACAATCTTCTTTCTTTTAATTTATCAGGCCCATTGTGGAGAAAAAAAGATGAAAACAGAACTCCGATTTTAGGTTATTTGATCACAGGTGAATACTCATTTACTGATGATCCAGACCCATCAGCAGTTGGTGTTCCACAGTTAAAATCAGGAATCCTTGAAGATATCCAACAAAATCCTTCTGAGTTTGTTGGTATACCAAATTTCAGAGATTATACAACTGTATACTCAATTAATAGAGCAGAATATTTAAGGGAGTCTGATTGGGATATAGTTGATGTGAAGCCTAATGCTGGTGAAAAGAACTTAAGATTACAGGGTAAATTAGATTTTTCTATAAGCTCAGATATCAATTTAACTATTGGAGGTTCTTTTTCTAACAGAAAATTGATGGTTTCTGATGTTAGAAAATATCTTTTAAACTCTGATGCAAATTATGAATATCTCTTGGACAACTTTAATATTTATGGTCGAATCCAGCATAAATTAAGTGGTAATGATGAAGGAGCAGTTTTAAAAAATGTTTTTTACACATTACAGGCTGATTACTCTAAATACAGTGAGGTTTTACATGACCCGCGACATGGAGAAAACTACTTTGCATATGGCTATGTAGGTAAATTTTCTCCAGAAACGAACTATGATTATTCGAATACTCCCTTTGGTTGGGAGACTAAGGATATTATGGTAGTACAGGAAAATGGTGATACAATTTACGAAACTCACACAGGGGCTGTCTTACAGGAATATATTACATACGACTTTACACCCGGCTCTGACAATCCTAATGCTGCCAATTTTACTCAGCAATACTATGATTATTTTCATCAATATTTACCTGGTCTGAACCCTTCAATGGATCATGTTGTATTTGGAGGAGGTCTTAGAAATGGTGATGATCCTCCTTATGTTTATTCTATGTGGTATAACTCAGGACAGCAAAATTATACTTTTAGAGATATCGATGACATAAGAAGAAGAATTGTAGGTTCTGCTTCTGCGGATATAGGAAATCATGCTATTCAATTTGGTTTTGAATATGAACGTTTTGAGAGATCATATTACTCTGTTTATGGGCCAGAGTTATGGGCTCTAGGTAGACAACTTGCAAATCAACATTTACAAAATAAAAGGTACTTTATTGATGATCAACTTCAATGGCAATTTGGTGAAGATTTTTTAATTTTTTCAAGTGAATATATAGTATCACAAGAGCAATACTCAACATTTGGTCAGAATATTAGAGAGAAATTTAATATTCCGGATAATGAATGGGTATATATTGATGAATACACTCCGGATCAATTATCTATTGACATGTTTAGTGCGGATGAGTTGTTAGATAACGGAAATTTAAGTGTTTATTACTTTGGTTATGATTATAAAGGAAATCCTGTTTCAGGTCAAAGGGTATCTTTTGATGAGTTTTTGAATGATCAGGATAATGATGGTAATTTTACTAGAAGAATATCTCCTTTTGAGCCAATATATACAGCTGGTTACATTCAAGATAAATTTTTCTTTGATGATATAGTTTTTAATGTTGGATTGAGGGTTGATAGATATGATGCAAATCAAGAGGTTTTAAAAGACAAGTACTCTCTTTTCCCAGTTAGAACTGCTCAAGAAGTGGACCCTTCTCTTAATCCAACAGTGGTTCCGGATGCTAGTACGGGGTCATACTCACATCCATCTAATATAGGAGATGATTTTGTTGTTTATGCAAATTCAATTAATGATCAAAATCAAATAACAGGTTATAGAGATGGTGATAATTGGTATGATGCAACAGGTCTTCCAATTACAGATCCCTCAGTACTTAACTTAGGTAGTGGTGTTATACCATTTTTACAAGATCCAGATCATGTATCTAAGCCAAATGGAGGAATGACAGGAGAAGCCTTTGAAGACTATACACCACAAATAAGTGTTATGCCAAGAATATCCTTTAACTTTCCTATTTCTGACCAAGCAATGTTTTTTGCTCACTATGATATATTGACTCAAAGACCATCATCATCAGGTAGAATGAATCCTTATGATTATTTATATATAGCATCTAGATCTTCGGGTATTCAAAATCCTAATTTATTGCCTGAAAAGACAATTGATTATGAAGTTGGTTTCACTCAAGCATTAACGGATCACTCAGCAATCACAATAAGTGCATTTTATAGGAATTTGCAAGACATGATTCAAGCAACAAGAATTAATTATGCATATCCAATTACCTATACTACATACGATAACATAGATTTTGGAAATGTTAAAGGCTTTTCGTTTGGTTATGATTTAAGAAGAACTAATAATGTGACTTTTAATGCCAATTATACACTGCAGTTTGCAGATGGAACAGGTTCATCATCTACAACAGCTGCTGACTTAGTAAATGAGGGTTTTCCAAATTTACGTGTAACTCTCCCATTAGATTTTGATCAAAGACACAACCTTACTGCTAATATTGACTACAGATATGGTTCAGGAATTAACTATAATGGGCCTACTCTTTTTGGAGGAAAAAAAATTCTTTCGGATTTTGGTGTTAATCTAATGCTAACTGCAGGTTCAGGAACTCCTTACAGTCAGCAATCTAATGTTACACAAGAAGCACAGTTTGGTATTCCAATCAAAACAACTCTTGAAGGTACTGTTAATGGATCAAGAAAACCATGGTCTTTCCGTGCAGATTTAAAAGTTAATAAAAAAGTTAATTTTTCTTTAGGTGAAATTGCTGGTGATGAGAGAAAACTGTCAATGAATGTATATGTTTGGGTTCAAAATTTACTTAACACAGATAATGTAATTAATGTATACAGATATACTGGAAATCCAGATGATGATGGATATGTTTCATCTGCTGAGGGTCAACAAGATATATCTCAACAGATAGATCCCGCTGCATTTGTTGATCAGTATGGGGTAAAAGTTAATAATCCAAATAATTATAGTAGACCAAGAACTATTAGAGTTGGTGTAACAATGAATTTTTAATTTATGATTCTTATGTATAGAAAAAATATATATTTTTTAGTAGCAATATTTTCTCTTTTTATTTTTCAGAGTACGATTGCAAAAGATAATGTCCCTAATCCTAATAATAATAGTGATAATGGTTTAAGGGTTGTTGCTGCAGGTTGCTTACCTGCCACATCATCTACTGAACTCAATATTAATAATGTTCGAACATTAATTTTAGGAGGTGGTGATATGTGGTGGGATTTAAATAATGCTGTTTATGAGATTCCTCAAGGAAGTAATAAACATTCAATGTTTGCAGGAGCTTTATGGATAGGTGGATTGGATGATCAAGATAATTTAAAAGTTGCTGCCATGACTTACAGGCAGGATGGAAATGATTTTTGGCCCGGCCCATTAAATGGCGATCAAATGAGTAACGAGTATGGATCAGTTTCTGCTTCTACATGTGCAGAATTTGATAAACATTATAAAATTACAAGACAAGAGGTTGAAGATTATGTAGCTTATACAAATTGTCTTTCTGATCCTGAATGTGATATGTCAACTTACGCAGATTATGTTCAACCCTCTATTATTAGTGATTGGCCTGCTTCAAGAATTGATGTTGATGGGACATATGATTATTTAGCTCCTTACGTAGATGTTAACGGAGATGGAGATTATACAGTAGGATTAGATTATCCAGGCTATGATTTAGAAGGGGTAGCAGATTGTAAAACTGATGATGTGCTTTTTGGTGATCAAACTCTGTGGTGGGTTTTTAATGATAATGGAAACATTCATACAGAATCTGGATCAGAATCTGCTATTGGATTAGAAGTTCAAGCCCAGGCATTTGGCTTTGCTACGAATGATGAAATAAATAATATGACTTTTTATAGTTATAAAATTATTAATAGATCAACAGAAACCCTTAATGAAACTTATTTTGGTCAGTGGGTTGATCCAGATTTAGGTAATTATCAAGATGATTATGTTGGTTGTGATGTAGAATTAGGATTAGGTTATTGTTATAATGGTGATGCAGATGATGATGGAGCTTATGGTTACAATAATGATTCTGACGATCCTCCACCTGCGATTGGAGTTGATTTTTTCAGAGGACCCCTTGCTGACACGGGAGATCAGTTAGATAACGATATGGATGGTCAAATTGATGAACCGGGAGAGCAGATAATTATGTCAAAGTTTGTTTATTATAACAATGATTTTTCGGATCATGGTAATCCCGAGGATGCTATCCATTATTATAATTATTTAAAAGGTATATGGAAAGATGGAAATCCTATGACTTATGGTGGTACTGGTTGGGAGTCTGGTAATCCTGAATGTAACTTTATGTTTCCTGGAGATACTGACCCTGATTTTAATGATGTTTGGACAGAAATCACAGCAGGAAATGATCCAGCAGATAGACGTTTTTTACAATCGGCTGGTCCTTTTACATTAGAACCAGGTGCTGTAAACTATATAACAATTGGTGTTGTTTGGGCACGTGCTTCTGAAGGAGATAATTTTGCTTCCGTTGAAAAAATGAAGTTAGCTGATAGAAAAGCTCAAACTTTATTTGATATTTGTTTTGAAGTAATTGATGGACCAAGTGCACCTGATGCTCAAATTGTTGAACTTGATGAAGAAATTATTATTAATTTAACTTACTCAGAAAATTCAAATAATTTTGCTGGTTCCTATGCGGAAGAAGATCCTTTTATTTCAGATGTTTTAGCTGATTTAGACGGAGATGGTCAGTTTGAAGATATACCTATTGATAGAACTTATAAATTTGAAGGATACCAAGTATTTCAGTTAAAAGATCAGTATGTTTCTGTTACAGATTTATATGATCCAAATAAAGCATATATGATTTATCAATGCGATATTGAGAACTATAGAGGTACAAATATAGATGGTTCTCCAACTTCTACATTTGAACCAGGTGAAAATCCAAATCCGATATCAGATTTAGTAAACTATAATTTAGATGAATCCGTAGGTCCCGGAATTTTTGTCCCTCAAAATATGACTTTAGGTGCAGGTAATGAAGGAGTATTTCATTCAATTCGAGTAACTGAGGATAAATTTGCTACAGGAAATACTGATCTAGTAAATAATAAACCTTATTATTTTACGGTAATTGCTTATGCTCACAACGAATATATTGAATACGCTGCTGATGTTCCGTTTAATAGCCTAGATCCTTATGCTCCAAGTTCATTAGGTCAGAAAAAACCTTATTTAGCAGGTAGAAAAAATATCAGAACTTATACTGCAATCCCTCATAAAGTAGAGGCAAGCGGAAGTTTAGTTAACTCAGATTATGGAACTCGACCGTCTATAATTGGTGTTGCTGGAAGTGGAAATGGAGGTTTTAATTTAAGTATTACTGAAGAATGTAAACAAGAAATTGTTGAGAATTACTCTGTTAACGAAATACATTATGAAAAAGATCGAGGTCCAGTTGATATTTCTGTGATAGATCCCTTGTCTGTTCCCTTGGGAGATTTTGTTTTTGAGATGCGAGATCCAATAATCAACGAAGAAGGTTTTGTTACTGATACAAGATGGGCTTTAATGCAAATTGATGGTACTGATACAATTGTTGTTGAATCTTCGAACACAATGCTTGAACAGGTTCAACAAGTTATTCCGGAGTGGGGCTTAGCTGTTAATTTACAGCCAATATTTTCACCTGCATCGGAAAGAGTGACAAATAAAGGTTTTATTGACATAGAATTTAGCTTTTCTGGATTGGAGGATTTAGAACAATCTGATATATTAACTCAGATTAATCAGGAAAGTCCGTTTGTTCCTTTTGAAGACTTCGATGGTTTCCCCCAGTATTTTGCTTTAACTGGTGCCTTTGATTGGATAAGATCTGGAACACAGTCTTTTTCAGCTGATGACCCAGTTCTTTCTCAATATAGCATATTTAATGATATAGGGGCACCAGATTCCCCTGAAGATAAAGATGCTGTTTATGAAGTTTTAACATCAGGCCTTATTGCGCCATACAAGTTAGTTTCAAGTGATTATAGACACGAATACGAAGCAAACGACTTCACTTTTAGAGATACTGTTGGTTGTGGTCCGGCTTTTAAAGATTTTAGAAGTGATTGCTCTCTTGATAGTCTAAATAATGTAGATATTATTTTCACTTCTGATAAATCTCTTTGGACTAGGGTTCCTATTCTTGAGATGGCTGAGGGTATAATTGAAAATGACGGTACTTTAACTCCAGCGGGGTTAGGTGACGCTGAAAAGTGGGATATAAGAACTAGTAATTCTGTGGATAAAAATGGACAGGATGATGGTTCAGGAACTGGATGGGGTTGGTTTCCTGGTTATGCAATTGATGTTTCAAAAGGAATAAGGTTAGATTTAATGTTTTCTGAAGATTCTTCTTTCCCAGAACAAAATGGAGCAGATATGCAATTTAATCCAACCAATATAGTAGCTGAATCAATAAATCTGAATGACATTAGTTCTGGAATAGCTGATTGGTCCTTATTTTCTGATGTTAGTGGAGATGATATTTCACTTGGTGGTAAACACTGGATTTATGTTTTAAACACTCCTTATCAAGGTGATGATGAAACTTTAAATACTAATTATGATTTGTTTGAAAATTGGCACTTAGCTTCTAGAAAAAAGAAACTAATTCCTAAGATTACATGGGTAATGCCTGCCATGGGTAATTTCTCAAATAATCCACAAGAATGGACTGAATACGGTGTTAGTTTAAGAGTTACTGAACCTTATGGTGTTAGAAATTCTGATGAGAATAATGGAGTTTCCAAATATAGATTTAACACATCTGACATCCTAACTGTTTTAAATGATGAGGCAACTCAAAAGGAAGGTCTTGACATGGTCAACATTGTTCCTAATCCTTATTATGGGGTTTCTGGGTACGAAACTGGTCAAGTAGATAACAGAGTTAAAATAATTAATTTACCTAAGAAATGTACGATTTCCATCTACTCTATAAATGGTTTATTAATTAGGCAAATAAAGAAAGATGCTGAAACTACTGAGTACGAATGGGATCTTAAAAATAGATTTGGCATCCCTGTTGCTTCTGGAGTTTATATAATTCATATAGACGCCCCAGGAATTGGTGAAAAAGTTATTAAATGGTTTGGATCAATGAGACCTATTGATTTAGATTCTTTTTAAATAAATATTGATTTGTAAAAAATAAATATATGAGCAAAATAAATAAAATATTAGGGTTAATTAGTTTAATATTTTTGTTAGTATTTCCTTTTCAATTGCATTCCCAAGAGGGTGAGGAAAGAGTTGGTCAAGCAGGAGCATTTGAATTATTAATAAACCCATGGGCTAGAAGTTCAGGTTTGTCTGGTGCTAATACAGCCTCGGTTAGAGGAATAGAATCAGTTTATTTAAATGTAGCTGGTTTAACTGGTACAGATAAAACAGAAATTATGTTTTCAAGCGCGGCTTGGTTTGGTGATATTTCTATTAATAGTTTTGGTGTTGCTCAAAAAGTAGGAGATACAGGAGTTATGGGAATATCTTTCATGTCATTAGATTTTGGAGATATTATGATTACTACAGAAGAAAACCCAAATGGTGGTGTTGGAACTTATTCACCACAATTTATGAATTTAGCCCTTTCTTATGCTAAAAAATTTACAAATAGAATTTCAGGTGGTTTTACTGTCAAATTGATTTCTGAATCCGTATCAAATTTATCAGCTAATGGTTTTGCGTTTGATACTGGAATACATTACGAGACAGGTTCTAGAAATCAAGCGAAATTTGGAATTACTTTAAAAAATATTGGCCCTGGAATGGCGTTTAATGGAGATGGAGATGATGTTACTCTAAACGGATCAAATGGTTATGATCAAACATATGAAATTCGTTCTGCAGAATTTGATTTACCTTCTTTATTAAATATTGGAGGATCATATGATTTTCTTTTTTCTACTGACCATAGGTTAACTGTTTCTGGTAATTTTACTTCTAATTCTTTCTCTAAAGATCAGATACTATTTGGTACAGAATATGGTTATAAAACTTTTTTGATGTTAAGAATGGGATATTCATATGAAAAAGGAATTTTTAATGACTTTGATAACGGAAGAACAACTGCCTTTACAGGATTTTCCACGGGTTTTTCATTTGAAATACCTGTTTCAGAAAATGGGTCAAGTTTTGGTTTAGACTATTCATTTAGACCAGCCAGTCCCCTTAGCTCTGTACACACTATAGGTGCTCGTATAGACTTATAAAATAAATTACAAAATTTAGAGTTAAACATTATATGGCTAAAATATCTTATTACAGTCAAGAAGCATATGATAATCTAAAAAAAGATTTGGATAATCTTAAAAATGTGGAACGACCTAATATTTCAAATGAAATTGCTCAAGCTAGAGACAAAGGGGATTTATCTGAAAATGCGGAGTATGATGCAGCTAAAGAAGCCCAAGGTCTATTAGAAATGAAAATAGCTGATTTAGAAGAAAAATTGTTATATGCTAGGGTAATTGATACATCAAAACTTGATACGGATAAAGTTTTATTGTACTCAACTGTTACAATAAAAAATGTTAGCACTGGCTCTATTTTAACGTACACTTTGGTTTCTGACACTGAAGCTGATTTATCAAATAATAAAATATCTGCAAACTCACCCATAGGAAAGGCTTTATTAGCGAAAAAAGTATCAGATACTGTAAATGTTACTGTCCCATCTGGTGAAATTTCTTTTGAAGTTTTAGATATTACTAGACAATGAGCAGTGTTTTTACAAAAATAATTAATAAAGAGTTACCTGCCTACATAGTTTCTGAAGACTCGGAAAACATTGCTTTTTTAGATATTTCTCCAGTCAAAAAAGGTCATGTATTAGTTGTGCCAAAATTAGAAGTTGATAATATTTTTGAATTGCCGTCAGAAAATTACCTTTCTTTGTTTTTATTTGCAAAAAAAGTGTCCAAGGGGATTGTCAAAGTAATCCCGTGTAATAGAATTGGAGTTTCTGTAATTGGCTTAGAAGTTCCTCACGCACATATTCATTTGATACCCATTAACAAATTAGATGATATTAATTTTAACAATAGAATTAATATGAATTCAGATGAGTTGCATCATTTATCTCAAAAAATTTCTGAGCAAATTAATTAATTCTATCTGGGTTATCTTTAATAAAATCTGTCCAATTGGTTTTTTTCGCCTTCTTATTTAATATATCATTTTGTAATGCATGGCAAACAGCAACTGCTAAACCATCTGTTGAATCATATTCTTTGGGTTTAATTTTGATGTTTAGCATGTACATTAGCATAGTTGCTACTTGTTCTTTTGACGCTTGACCTCTCCCAGTTACAGCCATTTTAATTTTTTTTGGTGCGTATTCATAAACCGGAATATCGTAGTTAGCAGATGCAACAATTGCCACTCCTTGAGCTCTACCAAGTTTCAGCATAGACTGAATATTTCTTCCATAAAATGGAGCTTCTACAGCAACTTCACTGGGTTTATGTTTCCTAATCAATAAAGATATACATTCATAAATATGTTTCAATTTTATACTAGGTTCTTTTATTTTATCTATTCGTAAAATATCTAATTCAATTAGGTTTATTTTATTATCAAATACTTCTATTAACCCATATCCCAATATATTTGTGCCTGGATCAATACCTAATATCTTTTTTTTCTTTAACAATTTCACTAATTATAAGTTGTATCTTTATTATGATATTTTACAATATAATTCATTATTTAATGAATAACATAAAAAAAGTTATATTTAATCCACTGGGATTCTTAAGTTCCCTAGTGATAGTTACTTTTACATTCCTATCAGTTTTTGCATATCATATAATTCCTGATTCAACTTATATGGCCAATGATCAGCATTTGTCTTTAATTAACAAAAAACCCGGTTTTAAAGTCGATTTTATTCATAAAAAAAAACGATTAAAACTTAATGCAAGTAAAAAAAACTTTTTTCAGAAATTTTATTTGGGTAAAGAAAATAATTTTATGAGAGTACCTATAAGTAAATATTTTTTTAAAAATGACACTATTTATTATAAAGAATATGGACTTGAAACTTTTGAAAAATACGAAGAATTACATATCAACGATCTAGTTAAAAATAAAGATAATTTTATTCATAGCTCGAATTATATTTTTGGTACCGATTCAAAAGGAAGAGATTATTTTAGTAGAATTGTATTAGGATCTAGAGTGTCATTATCAGTAGGGTTAATATCAGTACTTATTTCGTTGCTTATTGGACTAACTTTAGGATTAGTATCAGGATATTATGGTGGACGTGTTGATTTATTTATACAATGGTTAATTAATGTTTTTTGGTCTATCCCAACTTTATTATTAGTTATTTCAATCAGCATAGCTCTTGGAGCAGGTTTTTGGCAAGTATTTATTGCAATAGGTTTGACAATGTGGGTTGAGGTAGCTCGTGTTACTAGAGGCGAAGTTTTGAAATTACGTGAGCTTGCGTATATAAAGGCGATAAAGTCAATAGGTTTTAATGATTATAAAATTATAGTTAAGCATATACTTCCAAATATTTTAAATCCAATTATTGTTATATCAACTGCTAATTTTGCTACTGCAATATTATTAGAAGCAGGTTTGAGTTTTTTAGGATTAGGAATACAGCCCCCTGTACCATCTTGGGGAATGATGATTAAAAATCACTATTTATATATTCTTATTGATGACCCTTATTTAGCTATTTTACCGGGATTCTGTATAGTTATTTTAGTACTGTCTTTTATGTCTTTAGGAAATGTATTAAGAGATGTGAAAGATATTAAATTAAGATAAGGCTCATTAAGAAAATAAAAAATCCAATTAACATTATAAGTAAAGTATAGGGTAATATATCCTGCGCTTTTAGTTCAGTAATATACAAAAGAGGTAAAGCCCAAAATGGTTGCATCATATTTGTTAATTGGTCCCCATAAACTAATGCCATAATAGATTTTTGAATTGGAATACCTATTTCAGTACTAGCCTGTATTATCATTGGTCCTTGAATTGCCCACTGGCCTCCGCCACTTGGTACAAAAATATTTACTATACCAGCGCTGAGCATAGTATATATTGGGAATGTTTTTTCATTAGAAATTTGCACAAATAAATCTGACACCATTTCAATTAATCCGCTAGAAGCTAAAACAGCCATTATTCCAAAATATAGTGGAAATTGAATTAATATTCCTGCTGCATTTTTAATTCCTTCTTTTACAGCTTCAAGGAAAGATATTATTTTACCATGTAAAAGTATCGCTAAGCCAAATAATGTTAGATTAATAAAATTAGGGTCAATAAAAGATAAAGAGTTAGCTCTAATTCCTTTATTAATGGCAATAACTATGATGAATAAGCCAATAAATTGACCGAAACTTTTATTTAAATCAATTTTTTCTGCGCCAACAAGCATTTTAGAACTAAATTTTTTTTTCTTTATTTTAGCTGTCAAGTTAATTTCTTTTGTCTTAATTTTTTTACCAACTAAATAAAAAACTCCAGGAATTAAAATTATTAATATTGAGCAGACTATTATATTCATTGGAGAGAAAATGGTGTAGCTTAAATCTAAATTTTTAGGAATTTCGGATATAAGAGTTTTGTCATATATTATATCAGATAAGTGATTTTGTTCAGCAATTTTTAAAGGAGCGGATCCAGATAGTCCGCCATGCCATACCATTAGTCCAGAGTATCCTGCGGCTCCAATTAATGGATAATTAATTTTTATTTGTTTCTCACTAGCATGTTCTGCTACTTTTCTTGCTAAAATTGCACCAAATATTAAGCCTAAACCCCAATTTATTAGACTAACAAAAATTGAAAAAAATGAAACTAATGCTGCGGATTTAGAATTAGAAGAGCAATATTTAGTTATTTTAGATATAATTTGATTTGCAAAATTAGTTAAACCCAATACATACCCAAGAACAAGCATTAATATCATTTGAGTAGTAAATGTCATTAATTTTGGATTCCATAAGCCTTTTTCCCAGTCTTTTAAAATAGTATTTAAGCTACTTTCTGTAAATAGTAATGCTAAAATAAATGTAGAAAAAGTTAGTATAATTGCAATTGAAAATGGACTGGGTAAGAACCTTCTAAAGATTAGTCCAATACTATTTGTTAATTTTAACATTAATATTAATTTTTAAAACGGTACTTCGTCTTCACTATTATCTATTTCAGAATTATTATTAATTGCTTGTTTACTTATTTTCCAAGCGTCAATATTGTGATAATATTTTCCATTATATTCTCTTGAAGATAAGTTAAAAAATACTTCAATTTTTTCACCTATTTCAATTTGATTCAAAATAGCCATTTTTTCTTCTCCAAATAACTGAAAGCATATTTCATTATTAAAAGTATTTTCAGTTTGTAAAATAAAATTTTGTTTTTTCCATCCCCTACCATCTTTTCTAACACCTGATTCGGGGTTTATTTTTTTTAATAATTTTCCTTGTATACTTAATTGATTCATTATTTTATTTTTTTCTTAATTTCAAATAGAGAATTTGGGTCACTTTTTATATACCAATCAAACCCCAATCTTCCTACTAAATTAATTTTTTTAGGGTCAATATTTTTACTTTTATCAAGTATATTTTTATCGATATGCATTAGAAGGATTTCAGAAACAATTAAGTTTCCAGCTCCTCCATTTTCACCTAAACTTATAATTTCATTAATTTTACATTCAAATTGTATTGGTGATTCTTTTACTCTAAATGGTTTAATCAATTCTGACTTTAGATGAGTAAAAGAAGCTTTAACGAATTCGTCTACATCTTTTTCATATTCTAAACTAGTTATATTCATTTGATCTACAATATCGTAGGTTACAACATTAATTACAACTTCCTTAACTTCTTTAGCATTCTCAAGAGTATCTTTTGTTGTGTTGTCCCGAACCCTTCTTGCAGGGGAAAAAATTAGTATGGGTGGGTTACTACTAAATATATTAAAATAACTAAATGGACTTAAGTTAGGGCATCCATTTTTATCAATTGTACTTGCTAAAGCGATGGGTCTCGGCCCAATACTGCTTAAAAGGTATTGGTGTAATGATTTGGTAGATTCTTTTCTTGGATTAATTGTAATCATATAAAATCAATATAAAGTGATTAATATATAAAATTATGTACAATTTATTGATTAAAATAATAATCTATGTTGTTTTATTATTAGAATTTGTTAAATAATTTTAGCTTTGTAAATAGTTTACTAATGCGGATATGGTGGAATTGGTAGACACGCTAGATTTAGGATCTAGTGCCGAAAGGTGTGTGGGTTCGACTCCCTCTATCCGCACTAAAATTGCACTTACTTTTATGCCAGATTTTGTAACCATAACTTTACTTTTTTTGGTTTTAGTATCTTTAGTTATTATTTATATAAAACTGTCTCAAAAAAACTCCAATCAAGATTCAGCATTGATGATTCAGATGAACGAGCAGTTAAGGAATGAAATTGAAAAAATTCGTGAAACTTTTCATAAATCCTCCGGTGAACAACGTCGAGAGATACAAGAGCGATTAGATACTATTTCTAAAACAATAAATGTGTTTCAAAAATCATCTAGTGACGATATGCAAAAAAGATTTGATGTTACTAGAAAAATCATTGTTGATTTAACTGAAAAACTAAAAGAGATTGAAGGTACTAATAAGCAGGTCTTAAGTTTCGCCCAGCAAATCAAAACACTTGAAAAAATACTTGGTAATCAAAAACAAAGAGGGATTTTAGGTGAGATACAGTTAGAAAATTTACTTGCTAATGTGCTTCCACCTGAACTTTTCACTATGCAGTATAAATTTGCTAATGGTGATACTGTTGATGCAGTCATAAGAGTTGGTGATTTTTTAATTCCAGTAGATGCAAAGTTTTCATTAGATAATTATAATAGGATGATTGAAACAAATGATGAGTTGATAATATCTGATTTGGAGAAAAAATTTAAGGAAGATATTAAAAATAGAATTGATGAAACTTCAAAATATATTAAACCATCTGAAAAAACAACTGAGTATGCTTATATGTTTATTCCAGCTGATGGTTTATATCAAGATCTACTTAATAGTAGAGTTGGGTCATTAAAAATCAATTCAAAAGATTTAGTTTCTTATGCATATACAAAAAAAGTTATGATAGTATCCCCAATGAGTCTTTTTCCGATGTTACAAATTACTGTTAAAGCTCTTCATAATTTTAAAGTAGAAAAATCAATACAAGATATTTTTAGAAATATTGAAAAATTATCATCTCATCTAAATGCTTATGCGGTATATCATAATAAATTAGGTGCAACTCTAAGTACAACTGTTAATCATTATAACATTGCATCTAAAGAGTTTAAAAAAATCGATAAAGATATTTTAAAAATTAGTGATGGGAATTCAAAAATTAGTTTTGAAACGGATTTAATTGATAAGCCTAAAGAATAATAATTATGAAAATTTATACAAAAACTGGAGATAAAGGAAAAACGTCAATAATTGGAGAGAAAGGTGTATTTAAGCATGATATAAGAATTGATGCATATGGAACTGTTGATGAGTTAAATTCATACCTAGGTCTCGTTAGATCTTTCCCTGAAGTGATAGATAGTAGTTATGGTTTATTTATTATTGAAATACAAAAAAAATTGTTTCAATTAGGTTCGTATTTAGCTCAAGCTGATTATGATAAAATATCTAATAGTAATTTGATTATTACAAATAATGATATTTCAATAATTGAAAAGGAAATTGATAAAATGACTAAAGATTTGCCAGTATTGAAATCTTTTGTTTTGAACGGAGGTGATATTTTAAGTTCTCATGTTCAAATATCTAGAACCATTTGTAGGCGTGCTGAAAGAAAGTTGACATTTGTAAAAGAAAAATATAATATTAAACCTATATGGATAGTTTATTTAAACAGACTATCTGATTTTTTATTTGTTTTAGGTAGATTTTTTTTAAAAAAAAATGGTAAGCCAGAATTCTATTGGAAAGGTTCATAAGTTTATCTTAAAAAATTGGAAAAAAGTATAAAAAAACTAATATTTGCAAAAAACATTGATTATGTCTTATTGGACTCTAGAATTAGCCTCTTATCTTAGCGATGCTCCTTTTCCTGCTAACAAAAATGAGTTAATTGATTATGCAATTAGAACTGGGGCCCCATTAGAAGTAATAGAAAACTTGCAATCACTCGAAGATGAGATAGAGATATATGATAGTATTGAAGATATTTGGCCAGACTATCCATCTGAAGAGGACTTTTTATGGAATGAAGATGAGTATTAATTTTAATCTCTTGACATGTCTTTTTTAAACTCATTTATAAATTTATTTGGAACAAAATCGGGAAGAGATTTAAAAAAACTATCTCCTCTAGTTTATAAAATAAATGATATATATTCTAAACTAGAAAATATAAGTAATGATGAATTAAGATTAAAGACTAAAAAGTTCAAACAAATTTTAAATGACGAAATCATTAAAGAAAAAAAGGATCTTGCTGAATTAAAGGAAATAGTTAAGTCTAAAGATTTTTTATTAAACCCTGACGATTCAGTATATATCAAGATAGATGATACCGAAAAAACTATTTATTCTAAACAACAAAATGTATTAGAAAAAATAAAATTAGAAGCTTTTGCAGTCATGAAAGAAACTGCACGAAGATTTAGTATAAACGATCAAATAAAAACGTCATTAACTGATTTTGATAAACATTTAGCAGAAAGTAAACAATACATAAATATTTCAGGAAATGACTCTATTTGGATGACTACATGGGAGTCTGGGGGTGTGTCAAAAAAATGGGATATGCTACACTATGATGTTCAGTTAATTGGAGGAATGGTTTTACATGAAGGAAAAATTGCCGAAATGCAAACTGGAGAAGGGAAGACCTTAGTAGCAACTCTGCCAATCTATCTCAATGCTTTAACATCTGATGGTGTTCATGTAGTTACTGTTAATGATTATTTAGCAAAAAGAGATTCTGAATGGATGGGTCCATTATTTGAATTTCATGGACTAAGTGTTGATTGTATTGACAAGTATTCACCGAATTCAAAAGAAAGAAAAAAAGCATACAAGTCTGATATAATTTATGGCACAAATAATGAGTTTGGTTTTGATTATTTGCGTGATAATATGGCAATTTCATCTGATGATTTGGTGCAAAGAAAGTTAAATTTTACAATTATTGATGAAGTTGATTCTGTATTAATTGATGACGCAAGAACTCCTTTAATAATTTCTGGGGCTGTTAAAAAAAATCAAGATCAAGAATTTCAAAATTTAAAACCATATATAGAAAAAATTGTTAAAGAACAGAGGGGGTTAGTTCAGAATGAACTTATTGATGCTAAAAGATTACTGGGTGAAGAAAACAAAAAAGATGGAGGAGAAAAATTATTTAGATGCTTTAGGGGATTGCCAAAAAATAAAGCATTAATTAAATTTTTAAGTGAAGATGGAATAAAAACTATTCTCCAAAAAACTGAAAATTTTTATCTTAAGGATCAGTCAAGGGAAATGCATATAATAGATGAAAAATTATTTTTCACTATTGATGAGAAAAATAATTCAGTTGATTTAACTGATAAGGGAATAGATTATTTGTCAAACTTTTCGGATGATAAAGATTTTTTTATTTTACCTGACATAGGATCTAAAATAGCAGAATTAGAATCAATAGAAGATGAATTGGTTCAAAAAAAGAAAAAAGAAGACCTATTAAGAAATTTTTCAATTAAGAGTGAAAGAATACATACATTAAATCAACTTTTAAAAGCATATACGTTATTTGAAAAAGATATAGAGTATGTTATTTTAGAAAATAAAGTTAAAATAGTTGACGAACAAACCGGTAGAATTATGGAAGGTCGTCGTTATTCTGATGGTCTTCATCAAGCTATTGAATCTAAAGAAAATTGTAAAATAGAATCAGCTACTCAAACTCTTGCATCAATCACTTTACAAAACTTTTTTAGGATGTATAATAAAATATCTGGAATGACTGGAACTGCTGTTACTGAGTCTGGAGAATTTTGGGACATCTATAAACTTGATGTAGTTGAAGTACCAACCAACAAAAAAGTAGTTAGGAAAGATGCAAACGATTATGTATATAAAACTAATAGAGAAAAATACAATGCTGTAGTTGATGAAATAATAAATTTAAATGAGCAAGACAGACCTGTTTTAGTAGGTACAACATCTGTTGAAATATCTGAATTAATTAGTAGATATCTAAAAAGGGCTAAAATAAGGCATAATGTTTTAAATGCTAAGTTGCATAAAAGTGAAGCTGATATTGTTGCTGAGGCTGGGGAAAAAAATGCTGTCACTATAGCAACTAATATGGCAGGAAGAGGAACTGATATAAAGTTAAGTGACGATGTTAAAAATGCTGGTGGGTTAGCAATAATTGGGACAGAAAGGCATGATTCTCGACGAGTTGATAGACAATTACGAGGCCGTTCTGGCAGGCAAGGAGATCCGGGGTCCTCTCAGTTTTTTGTTTCTTTAGAAGATAATTTGATGCGATTATTTGGGTCTGATAGAATAGCTAAATTAATGGATAGAATGGGTCATAAAGAAGGTGAGGTAATTCAACATGGTATGATAAATAGATCGATTGAAAGAGCTCAAAAAAAAGTAGAAGAGAATAATTTTGGAATTCGAAAGAGACTTTTAGAATATGACGATGTTATGAATTCACAGCGTTCCGTAATTTATAAACGAAGAAGAAATGCATTAATAGGATTAAAGCTATCTTTAGATATATTAAATTCTTTTGAAGATTTTTCTTACAATTTATTGGCTCAGTTTCATGCTGATAAAGATTATTCAAATTTCACAAATGACTTTCTTAAGATATTTTCTTTAGAGTGTCCAATTTCACTTGAAGATTTTAACTCTCAAGATATAAGTTTTTTGCATGAAAAAATTTCAAAATATATTTTTAGTGAATATCAGCAAAGAACAGAAAATATTAAAAATGAGGCTCTACCAGTATTAAAGTCTATGTATGAAAATGATGAAAATCAGTTTAAAAATATTTTGATTCCTTTTTCAGATGGTTTAAAAAGTACTAACGTGATTTGTAACCTAGAAAAATGTGTTGCTTCTTCTGGTGAACAGATAATTAAAGATTTTGAACGAAGTATAGTTTTATCAACTATTGATCAGCACTGGAAAGATCATCTTAGAGAATTAGATGACTTGAAACAATCTGCTCAAGGTGCTGTATATGAGCAAAAGGATCCTATTTTAATCTATAAGTTAGAATCATTTAAATTATTTGAGGAAATGATTAATAAAATTAATTTTCAAATAATTAATTTTTTGTTTAAATCTCGATTACCAATTAGAAAGAGTAACGAAATATCTGAAGCAAAATTAAGAACTACTCAAATTGGGACAGCTGGCAGAGGAAAAATTATGCAAAATCATAAAAAAAACCCAACTTCTAATAGTTCTGCAAATCAGCCTCAATTATCTAGAAGGCAAAGGCGAATGCGAGAGAGAGGAAGTAGAAGATGAGGGGTTATAAAATTCTTAATAATTTTTCAAGTTCTAATTTCCTAGACCCTTTAATTAAAATCATCTTATTATTAAATTTATTTTCTTTGATATAATTAGAAAAAATTTCTCTTGTTTCAAATTTTAAAAATTCACTTTTAATTTTTGAGAAAATTGATCCAACTAAAAATATATTTTCAATTGGTAAAGGGCTTTTTTCTAGCATTTTAATTATGCTTTCATGTTCTTTTAATTCATAAAGACCCAGTTCAAGCATATCACCTATAATTATAATTTTATTTTTAATATTATAATTATCAATTTCTATAAAATTTTCAATTGCAATCTTCATACTATTTGGGTTAGCATTATAGGCATCTAGAATAATTTTATTTTTAGTTGTTTTTATGAATTCTGATCTATTTTTAACCCCTATTTTAGGAAGTAACTTTATTATATTATTTCTTTTGATATCAAAGAAAGTTGCAACTTTAATTGCGCAAATTATGTTAATTAAATTGTATGTTCCTGAAATATTTGTGTTAATTGTCGATTTATTATATTTTATTTTTAGTAGATGTGATCCAGGGATTAAATCAACATTATTTTCTTTATTAAGATTCTTTCCATAAAAAAAATATTTTTTTTCGTGATTTTCTAGTAATAATTTTGATGCTTTCTTATTTAAAAGTATGTCATCTTTATTAATGAATATTATTCCTTTGTTTTTTATTAAAAAATCCCATAGTTCTGTTTTTGTTTCTAATATAGTTTCAATGTTTTTAAAGTCCTTTAAATGTGCTTTGCCAATATTTGTTATTAGTCCGTGAGTTGGTTTGGCAATTTCACATAGTTCTCTTATGTCTCCTTTTTTACTTGCTCCAAATTCAATTACTGCGATAGTATCTTCTTTTTTTATTTTTAATATTGTTAAGGGAACTCCAATATGATTATTTAAATTACCTTGAGTATATCCGACTTTGTATTTGTCACTAAGTAGAAGAGCAATAAATTCTTTTGTTGTAGTTTTTCCGTTACTCCCCGTAATTCCAATAATAGGTATATTTAATTGCTCTCTATGTTTTATAGCTAATAGTTGAAGGTAAGCTAAAGAGTTTTTAACATAAATTAATCTTTCATCTTTCTTTGCTATACTTTCATCATCAGTAATAGCTATTTTAGCACCTTTATTTAATGCTTCTTTTGCATATATATTTCCATTATAGTTATCTCCTTTAAGGGCGAAAAATATTCCTGTACCATTGACTTTTCTACTATCAATAAATATTTTTGGATATTTTAAAAAGAGTGAATACAGTTTATCAATATTCATTATTTAATTTTTGTCAAAAAAAAACCCTTCTAAATTTAATTAGGAGGGTTTTTTTAATTTTCTTTTAAGAATTTATTTTCTTTTAACTTTAGATTTTCTTCTAGGCTTTTTTGAATCTTGCGCTCCTTCAAATCCCATGTGATCAATAACACATCTAAAGCCAATAAAATCGCTAGAAAGGTCTTGGTTTAAAAATTTTCTTGTTCCAGGCGATAACCAATAAGCGTCATCTTTCCAAGAGCCTCCTTTGTAAACTCTAGTATAATTATTAATCATAGTTGTTTGTCCATAATCATATTTACCAAAACTTTCTTCCCCAACATATATTCCACCATTATTTCCTTGTCCATCTCTGTCCCCTGTATTATCTGCAGTGGTATAGTTTCTTCTTTGGGAATTTGGTTTGTTATAATCGTAAGATTCATCATTTGAATATAACTCATTGTCTGTTTCAGTGTAATCTTGATATGGGTTAACTAATACAAAATCACTAGGTTGAACATCTATTCCATAAAGAATTGTTTCGTTAATTGGGTCCCACTCATATCCAAATTGAAAAACTAAATCTTCGTCATCAGCAATATCGCTAATTCTAAGTGGTTCAGTTCTAGGTTCTCCAGAATCTGGTTCTTTATAGTATAGTTGTTTATAGTGATTTCCCCTATGTGGATTTAGATCATCTAGTCTTTGTGTATTTTGTCTATAGACATCTAATGTCCATTCTGCGACATTCCCTGCCATATCATATAAACCAAAATCATTTGCCATAAATGATCTTACAGGAGTTGTTAAGCTACCAATATCGTTATGAAATCCTCCATAGCCCATGTAGTCTCCTGAACTTAGTTTGAAATTAGCCATAATTTCACCTTGATTTGATTTTACATTGTCTCTAACGGAGTGTCTATTCCATGGATATACTTTATTTTCTTTAATGTAATCTTCATGAGAGTTACCTATTAATGCTAATGCTGCATACTCCCATTCAGCTTCTGTTGGTAATCTAAAATCGGGAATTAAAATTCCGTCTTCAATACGAACTTTCCTGGTTTTATTTTTTGCTTTATCCTTCTTTTTTCCTGTTTCCTGTGCTTGAAGATCCGCTTTAGGGTTTTTACCAGGAGCATTATTTTTTTTCTTTCTTTTCTTATCATCAACGTAGTTCTGAAGATTGTATTCTGGATCATTTAAATACCTCTCAGTTGTAAAGTATGTTTCAGGGTCATCTAAACCACCACCGTTATCTCTAAACTTTTCCATATCAATACCTAATTCCTCACACAATCTTCTTTCATTAACTCTATCAGTTCTCCATTGGCAATAAGCCATTGCTTGTTCCCAACTAATACCCACAACAGGGTAATTATTGTAAGCAGGATGTCTAAAGTACATTTCAACTAATGGTTCGTTATAGCTGAATTTGCTTCTCCAGACAGTTGTATCAGGCAGGCTTTTTTCGTAAAGGCTATAGTATTCTTCATTATCTCTTGCTGCTCCTTCTGTTCCTGCACCTGCAAATACTAATTTCATCCAATCAGTATACTCTCTGTACTCAACATTTGTAATTTCGCTTCTATCCATCCAAAATGAGCTAACAGTAACAGGTCTAGGTTTAGTAGAGGTACCATCTAGCATTACATTTTCTTCTGTTTGTCCCATTACAAAAGTTCCTCCCTCGATGAATACCATACCTTTAACAGGTGGTTGGAAACCTTTGTACTTTAGATTTACTTCAAACCCCCCCCAGTCTCTATCATTGTAAGCCCATCCTGTTTTTGAGGATGCTGCTTTTTTTCCCGATTTTGGGCCTCTTTGTGAGTTTGAGCAACTTAAAATAAGCAGAGAGAATATAATAAGACCAGAAATTAAGCTTTTATTTTTCATTTTTTTTATCTTATATTATTAATAATAACTATTATTTTTTTTAAAATATTTCACAATTTACTAAAATAATTAAAACTTAGGACATTTTATAGGATTTAGAATAATCTTTTTTGGGATACATGGTAATTGTATCCTTAAGGATATTTCGTGAGCCCCGCCCGTCGAATTACTTAAACTTGAAATGGTAAAATCATAACTATATCCAATTTTTATTGCTTCCTTTTGGAATCCAATTACAAAAAACATAGCATCAGAATTAGCAAAACTTCTTCTATAACCTAACCCACCAGAAACAATATTATTTGTAATGGTTGCGCCTAAATTTAATTGTTCAGTTTCGGCTTGTTGTTTAAATAAAAAATTTGGTATTAAATAGGTTGATCCAGAAAAAAGCCCAGTAGTTGATGTAATTGCTTCATTAATTTTTATAACAGCTCCTCCATGAACTGTTTTTTTCATTGAAAGGTTACCGTTAATTAAAAAAGCATCTTCAGGCTCTGTTATATGGTGTGCAACTAGGCCCAAGAAAAAGGAGTTTGATGATATCAACGTACCAATTGAAATATCAAGATAGTTTTTACTTATAATTCCTGAGTTTAAAATATCGTCTTGTGATGGGTAAACAAAACCTGCAATTGGGTCAATTTGGTCTCCAAACCATAAATCTGGATTTAAACTTCTTTGGTTAGATCCGACTTGAAAACCAGTTAGTAAATCGATTTTTCTTGCGATTTTAGTATGATAAGAATAAATTAAATTTACAGAAGTACTTTTAATGACGCCATTGCCAGCATCATCATGAATCACACTTAAACCAATACCTCCGTGAATAGGTTCTAAGGTCAAGTCAAAAGAAAAACTGTATGTCTCAAAACTTCCAGCCAGCATTGGCCATTGATTTCTGTAATTTGTAATTATTCTAGGACAATATTCCCCCCCTGCTAGTGCCGGATTTAAATAAACCGGATTAGCATAATATTGTGTAAAGTGTGGATCTTGGCCATATGAACATATAGAAAATCCGAAAATGGCTAAAAAAAATATTATATTTTTTTTCATTTATAAAGTTTCAGTAGGTACGTCGAACAATTATACAAAAAATAGGTCATCTATTAGCATTTTAAACTATAAAAAATTCAATCAATTGTAAAAACTTATAATAGAATTTTGTAATATTCGTTTTCAATTAAATATTTTTTATGTCACTAAAAAAAACAATTTTTTTTATTTTTTTCACAGTAAATCTTTTTGCTCAGAATTTTTACAGAGAAATTGATATAAATGGATATTCAGAAATAATTTATCAAAATGACAAATTACTTGTGCCTACTTTTTCAAATGGGGTAAAGATTAATGATGAAAACATATATTTTCATTATTATGAGAAAATTCCTATTAATTCCTCTGATTTTGAGGTAACTTTAGAAAATCTAAAATTTGAAAACTTAAAAAGTTTTAATACGAGTATTAAAATTCCAGAAAATTTAGAACATGAATTTATTGTTTTATCTGAGAAGAAGAAAAATTATATTGGAGTAAAGATATATCCTTACATCAAAAAAGGGTCAGAGACTCTTATTTTAAAGTCTTTTACGATAAATGCAAAGCCAAAACAATTAAAATCAAAGTCCAAAAAAACAAATTTTTCATCTAATTCTAAATTAAATGAAGGCCAGTGGTTTAAAATAGCTGTAGAAGAAAATGGTATATATTCATTAGATTACAATTTTCTTTTAAACTTAGGTCTCGATTTAAATCAAATAAATCCTAAAAACATAAGGATTTATGGTGGTCATGTTGGAATGCTTCCTGAAGAAAATAATATTTTTAGAGTGGACGATATTCAGGAGTTGTCCTTATATTTTGAGGGAGACGATGATAATAATTTTGAGCAAAATGAAAAAATATTATTTTATGGTCAAAGTCCTCATACGTGGGAACACAATGAAAAATTAAATGTGTTTAATCATACATATAATAGATATTCAGAACAGACCTACTACTTTCTTAAAATTGATAATGTAAATCATAAGATTGCACAGGAATCAGGTTATAGTTTAGATCAAATTAAATCGACACCTCAAAATGAAATAAATAATATATACAGTTTCAAAGAAAGAGTTTTTTATGAGAATGATTTATATAATTTAGTAAGCACAGGTCAACAGTGGTTTGGTGAATATTTTGGAAGTATTAATCAACTTTCTATTTCTCTTGATGAGGGTCAATATAACTTAAGTGACTCCATTTATTTTAGAGCAAGGGTTGCTGCAAGATCATCTATTCTTTCAAAGTTTGAATTTAGTTTTTCAGCTGGATTAAATTCATTTTGTGAAATCTCAATTCCCCCAGAAACATCTGATGATTATTATTATGAATCTAATGAAGCTGAATTTTTCTTAACTCCAAATAATAATCAAAATAATTGGCCAAATAGTTGGAATGGTAATGTTGTAGTTAATTATCAAAATAATGGTAATCCATCAGCTCTATCTTGGTTAGATTTTATCGAAATTAACTTTAATAAAAATATTCAGTTCTCTGAAAATATTAACCAATTAAATTTTAGATCTTTTCCTAAAAATGAATCTAACTTAGATATTACATATTTACCTAAAGAAACAAATTTAGTTTTTGATGTTACTGACCCATTTAATATGAAAAAAATTAAATTGTATGATTCATTTGACAATCAAAATTTAATTTTCGCTTTGGACTTGCAGTATTTATCTGAGTTTGTATGTTTAAAAGAAAACTCATATAAAACACCAATTTTTGTTGAGGAATTAAATAACCAAAATTTACATTCTATTAACCCAGCGGACTTAATTATTATTACTCACAATGATTTTATGCCTCAAGCTAATGAACTTGCTAATTTTCATCAAACTACAAATAACATTGATGTTATAGTTGTTTCTGTTGACCAAGTTTATAACGAATTTAGTGGAGGATCTCAAGACCCTGTTGCTATAAGAGACTTTGTAAGAATGTTATATAATAAAGCTGATAACGATGAACAATTGCCAAAGAATTTATTGTTATTTGGTGATGCCTCTTTTGATTACAAAGACATAACTAGTAATAACACGAATTTTGTACCAACTTACCAGTCATATAGATCTGATAATATTAAATTATCATATTGCTCAGATGATTTTTTTGGGATGTTAGATGAAAATGAGGGTAGTGGCTCTACTTTAATTTATGATTTAATGGATATAGGTGTTGGCAGAATACCTGTTCAGTCAAGCACTGAGGCAGAGCAGATGGTTCAAAAAATTATTAATTATTCATCTATAAATAGTAGAGGTAATTGGAAGAACAAAGTGTGTTTTATTTCAGATGATGTTGATGACAATTGGGAGGTTAATCTTTTAATTCATGCCGATGCTTTGGCAACTAAAGTTGATACAAATCATCTTTGGATTAATATTGATAAAATATATACGGATTCTTATCAACAAGTATCTACCGCTGGAGGAGAGCGTTATCCTGATGCTCAACAGGATATAATTGAGTTAATTGAAGAAGGAGCTTTAATTGTAAATTACATTGGGCATGGAGGGGAAGTCGGTTGGGCTTCAGAAAGAATTTTAGAATTAAGTGACATAAATGAATTTGAAAATTTCGATCAACTATCTGTTTTTGTTACAGCAACATGTGAGTTTTCTAGATATGATGACCCAAACAGAGTTTCTGCGGGTGAACAACTACTATTAAATCCTAATGGAGGAGCGATATCATTATATAGTACATCAAGAACGGTTAATGAAAGTAGTGCGTATTATATTGTGGATGCCCTATATAATTATATTTTAAATTCGGATCTAAATTTAACTATGGGAGAAATAATGCGTCTTGCTAAAAATGACCCCTCATTAGGAATTACTGTTAACAAAAGAAAATTTGCTTTTTTAGGTGACCCTGCCATAAAAATATCTTATCCAAAATATGATGTTAAAAATAAACAAATAAGATTATTAAATAATAATCAAGATAAAGGGATCCCATCTGATACAATAAATGCACTTAGCATAGTTAAAATTACAGGAGAAACCACCTATGGGGGGTCTGATCAAAAAATCCCATTGAATGGAATTTTAAATGTAACTGTATTTGGAAAAGAAAATGTTCAAAATACTTTGAATAATAATGGATTATTGGAATCTCCATTTTCATATATTTCACAAAAAGATGTTATTTATAAAGGAAAGACAACTGTTGTTAACGGTGAGTTTGAATATAGTTTTATTGTCCCTAAAGATATACCAATGGAATTTGGTAAAGGTAAATTAAGCTATTATGTGAATGATATTGAATTAGGAGACGGTGCAGGAAATTTTGAAAATTTTTATGTCGGAGGAGTTAACTTAAATGCAAAATCAGATAATTTAGGTCCAGAAATACAATTGTTTATTAATGATACCACATTTGTTTCAGGTGGATATACTGATGATTCTCCTAGTTTATTAGGCCTTTTGTTTGATGATTCGGGAATTAATACTGTAGGCACAGGTATTGGTCATGATTTAGTAGCTATATTGGATGGTGTAACTAATAATCCCTACATTTTAAATGATAATTATGAGTCCGATTTAAATACTTATCAATCTGGAAGGGTTAATTTTGAATTTTCTAATATTGAAGAAGGTCCTCATACTTTAAGTTTAAAAGCTTGGGATGTTTATAATAATTCAAGTACTAAACAAATATCATTTATAGTTGCTAAATCAGAAGAAATAATAATTAAACACTTATTAAATTATCCAAATCCATTTTCAAATTTTACTAGGTTTTCTTTTGAGCACAATAGACCTAATGAGATTATCGATGTTTTGATTCAAGTTTTCTCTGTAAGTGGAAAATTAGTAAAAACTCTATCCAGTGAAATAATTAATTCTGGCTTTAGAGATGATTCAATAGTTTGGGATGGTTTTGATGATTTTGGTGACAAATTAGGCAAAGGTGTTTATATTTACCGAGTTACTTTAAAATCAAAAAATGATGGCTCAAAGGCTGAAAAATTTGAAAAACTTGTAATATTGCAATAGTTTTATCGTTTTCAAATTCAATAAAATATTAAAATAAATGAAAAAATTCTTGTTTTTAATTCTTGTTTTTAACAGTATTGATGCTTTTTCTCAAACAACCTCATTTGGTGAGAATTTAAATACTATAACTTCTGCCGTGCCTTTTTTAACTATATCTCCTGATTCTAGGGCAGGTTCAATGGGGGAGGTTGGTGCAGCTACATCTCCTGATGTTCATTCTATTCATTGGAATTCCGCTAAACTTTCTTTTTTAGAGGAAGAAGGAGGTTTTTCAATTTCATATACTCCTTGGTTAAGTAAGTTAGTTCCTGATATATCTTTATCTCACATATCAGGATTTTACAAATTAAATGAAATAAGTACTTTGAGTTCAAGTTTACGATACTTCTCATTAGGAAATATTCAGTTTACAAACGATCAGGGTGATCCAGTAGGTGAATATGATCCAAATGAATATGCTTTAGATCTTGCTTATGCAATGAAATTATCTAATAATTTTTCTACAGGATTAACAATGAGATATATTTATTCTAATTTGACTGGAGGAATTTTTGTTGAGGGACTTCAAACTGAGGCAGGTAAATCTGTTGCAGTAGATTTAGGAACTTATTATCAAAGTAACTTATTTGATTTAAATGGCCTTGAATCTCAATGGGCTGTAGGAATGAATATTTCAAATATAGGAGGTAAAATATCTTATACTGAATCAGGAGATGATGATTTTTTACCTATGAATCTAAAGTTAGGTTCAAGATTTAGTACTAAAATTGATGATTATAATTCATTTGCGATTGCTTTTGATATAAATAAATTGTTAGTTCCAACTCCTCCTGTATATGCTGTTAATGATAATGGTCAGCCTGTTGATATTAATGGAAATCCAGTTCAAATTGGAAGCCCTGAGCATCATATTCTGGCTGGAATGAATCCTAATGTTGGAGTTATTCAAGGTGTTTTTCAGTCTTTCTCAGATGCTCCAGGTGGATTTGAAGAAGAAATAAATGAGCTAATGTACTCTATTGGGGGCGAATATTGGTATGATAATCAATTTGCATTTAGATTTGGATATTTTCATGAACATGAAACAAAGGGTAATAGAAAATATTTTACAATTGGTTCAGCGTTAAAGTTAAATGTTTTTCAAATTGACTTTGCATACTTAATACCTGCTAATTCCAGTGTTAGAAGCCCTTTGGAAAACACTATGAGATTTACTTTGGTATTTAACTTAGATCAATTTGATAAAGAAAAATTATTTCAACGAAATTCTCAGATTGATAATAACCAAAAAGAAACAAAGACAAATGAGTTATAGAATTGGTGTTGGATTTGATGTTCATCAACTAGAAGAAGGAAATTCTCTTATTTTAGGTGGAATTAAAATTAATCACATAAAAGGCACAGTTGCTCACTCTGATGGTGATGTGGTTATTCATGCTATTTGTGATGCAATGCTGGGTTCTTTATGTTTAGGTGATATAGGATTATTATTTCCTGACAATGATTCTCGATATAAAGATATTGATAGTAAGTTTTTGTTTATTAAAGTCTTAGAAGAAGTTTATAATAAAGGATATAAAGTAGTTAATATTGATGTTTCTTTAGTTCTTGAAAAACCAAAAATTCAATCACATGTATTTAAAATGAGAAAGAAGATATCTGAGTATAGTGCTAATATTCATAAAAACATAAAAAAGATTTCTCATAATGATATTAGTATTAAGGCAACTACAAACGAGAAGATAGGTTATATTGGAAGACAGGAAGGCGTAGCATGTCATGCGGTAGTCTTATTACATAAAATATAGAAGCATTTACTTTTTCGTAAATTATATAATATAAATTCAACCATATTTTAATTATATTAGCTAGTATAAACATTTAAATCATCCTTAATGAAAAATCACGAATATCTTAACTGGTATGAAGATATGCTTCTTTGGAGAAAATTCGAAGAAAAGTGTGCAGCAATGTATATTCAACAAAAAATTCGTGGTTTTTTACACTTATACAGTGGACAAGAAGCGGTTTTAGCTGGTTGTGCCCATGCGATTGATATAAAAAAGGATAAAATGATTACCGCCTATAGATGTCATGTTCATCCAATAGCAATGGGTTTAGATCCAAAATATATAATGGCAGAACTTTTTGGAAAAGTTACTGGCTCTTCAAATGGAAAAGGTGGTTCAATGCATATTTTTTCAAAGGAGCATAATTTTTTTGGAGGTCATGGAATCGTTGGAGGTCAGATCCCTCTTGGAGCGGGCATGGCTTTTGCAGACCAATATAATAATAACAATGCTGTTACATTGTGTTTTATGGGAGATGGAGCAGTTAGGCAAGGTTCTTTACATGAAACATTTAATATGGCAATGAATTGGAAGTTACCGGTAGTTTTTATTTGTGAAAACAATGGCTATGCCATGGGTACATCTGTTGAAAGAACGGCAAATCATTCTGACATATGGAAATTAGGTTTAGGGTATGAAATGCCAAGTGAACCTGTTAATGGAATGAATCCTGAAGAGGTTTATAATTCAGCGAAAAAAGCAGTTGAAAGAGCTCGAAAAGGTATGGGGCCATCATTTTTAGAAATAAGAACATATAGATATAGAGGACATTCTATGTCAGATGCCCAGCATTATAGGACAAAAGATGAAGTAAAGAAATATAAGGACAAAGATCCGATAGATTTTGTATTAAACATCTTATACAAGAAAAAAATTGTAAATGAAAAAAAATTAGATGAAATACATAATAGAGTAAAAGAAAAAATACAATCATGTGTAGATTTTGCCGAATCATCTCCTTTTCCTCAAAAAGAGGATTTATATAAAGATGTATATAAAGAAGATTATAATTTTATAATTGATTAGAAAATGGCCGAAGTTATTAAAATGCCGAGACTAAGTGATACAATGACCGATGGTGTTGTTGCTAAATGGCACAAAAAAGTTGGTGATGTAGTTAAAGAAGGAGATTTATTAGCTGATATAGAGACAGATAAAGCTACAATGGAATTTGAGGCATTTCAGGAAGGAGTTTTACTTCACATTGGAGTAGCCGAAACGGAATCAGCTCCTGTAGATTCAATATTAGCTATATTAGGTGAGAAAGGAGAAGATGTTAGTAATTTATTAGATTCTAATAATGAATCTGAAGAAACACCAAAAAAAGAAGAGAAAAATATATCTTCACCAGCTAATAATTCTGATAATTCTTCTTTTGAAACACCAAAAAAAAGTGTTGATAATCTTCTAATTAAAGCTTCTCCTTTGGCAAAAAAAATTGCAAAGGAAAAAGGAATTGATATAAGCCAAATAAAAGGTTCTGGCGAAAACGGTAGGATTATTAAGAGAGATCTAAATAATTTTAATACTAAAACTACTGAAGAAAAGATAGTTAGCACAAATGACATGACTATGCAACCTTTATCTCAAATGAGAAAAACTATAGCTAGTAGGTTGTCTCAATCTAAATTTACTGCTCCCCATTTTTACTTAACTAGTGAAGTTGATGTAGAAAACCTTATAAGTTTAAGGCAAAATATAAATCAAACATTAGATGAAAAAATTTCATTTAACGATATTATAATTAAAGCGGTAGCTTTTTCTTTAAGAAAGCATCCAAATATAAATGTATCATGGAGTGAGGATAATATAATATTAAATGAAAACATTAATATTGGTGTAGCTATAGCTGTTGATGAAGGTTTACTTGTTCCTGTCATAAAAAACGCTGATAAAAATTCTATTCTAGATATTTCAAATAAAATTAAAGATTTTGCAGAAAGATCCAGAAATAAAAAAATTAATTTAGAAGAACTTTCAGGAAACACATTTACTGTATCTAATCTAGGAATGTTTGGCATTGATGAATTTACAGCTATCATTAACCCTCCTGATGCATGTATTTTAGCTGTTGGTGCCATAAAACAAAAACCAATTGTAAAAAATAATGAAATAGCAATTGGAAACATAATGAAAGTTACCCTTTCTTCAGATCATAGACTAGTTGATGGAGCTGAGGGTGCTAAGTTTTTAAAAACATTAAAAACTGTTTTAGAAAGTCCTTTTTTAATGATTTAAATTTGTTTCATGCTACCAAAAGAAATGGATAATTTTTTTTCCTCTAATGTACATTTACAAAAATTACCAAATCACTTACTACAGTACATTGTAGATCAGGATTATAGTAAATATACTAGTGTAGATCAAGCTGTTTGGAGATATGTAATGAAAAAAAATCTAGATTATTTACCGAAAGTTATTTTTGGTGATTATTTACAAGGATTAAATAAAGCCGGAATAACAATTGAAAAAATACCAGATTTATATGGTATGAATAGAATACTTCAAGACGTTGGTTGGGCAGCAGTTTGTGTAGACGGTTTTATTCCTCCGCAAGCTTTTATGGAGTTTCAAGCATATAAAGTGTTAGTAATAGCAGCAGAAATAAGACAGTTAAAACACTTAGAATATACCCCTGCTCCTGATATTTTACACGAAGCTGCCGGGCATGCTCCAATCATACCAGATGAAAAATATTCTAGGTATCTTCAACTTTTTGGTGAAATTGGTTCTAATGCATTTTCATCATCAACTGATTTAGATTTATTTGAATCTATAAGAACCTTATCTATATTAAAAGAAGCCCCTAATTCTTCTTCACTAGAAATAGAAAAAGCTCAAAAGGAAGTAGAGAGAATCCAGAAAAAAGCTCAAAATGAAGAACTTTCTGAAATGTCTAAAATTAGAAATTTACATTGGTGGACTGTTGAGTATGGTTTAATTGGAAGCCTTGAAAAACCAAAAATTTATGGAGCAGGGTTACTATCTTCAATTGGAGAAAGTGAGTGGTGTATGAGTAGTGCTGTAAAAAAAATCCTCTATAATATAAATGCTAGTGTAGTAAATTTTGATATTACAAAGCCTCAACCCCAGTTATTTGTAACCCCAGATTTTGATCATTTAATTAATGTTTTAGAAGAATTTGCTTCAGAAATGGCTTATAAAAAAGGAGGAATTGATGGGTTAAGAAAAGCAATTTCTTCTAACAGTATTTCGACTATACAATACGAAAATGGTATTCAGATCTCAGGTGTTTTTACGGAACTTGTTTCTAAAAATAATGATTTAGTATATATTAAAACAAATGGACCAACTGCACTTTCATATTTAAATAAAGAATTAAAAAATCATAGTACAAAAAATCACCCTGAAGGATTTGGCGCTCCTGTTGGTAAGATAAAGAACTTTAATATTTCAAGTTTGTCAATCGATGTTTTAAGAAAAGGTAGCTATGTGACTTTTGAATATGAATCAGGTCTATTATTATCTGGAAAAGTTGTTGACTTTGTGTTAAATAATGATAAAATCTTAATTGTGACATTTATGGATTGCGAAATAAAATATTATGACCAAATATTGTATGATAAATCGTGGGGAATATACGATCTTATTTGTGCTGAAAATATTATTTCATGCTTTCCTAAGGCTGCTGATAAAAAATCTTTCCCTCCTAAAACTTATATGTATAAAAGCGAAACTATTAAAGTGAACTATTCTCAAAAAGAAAAAGATATTCATAGTTTATATAAGGAGGTAAGAGATTATAGAGAGAATCAGCCTGACTTTAATAGGTTGAGAGTTATTTTTGATTCTTTAATTCAAAAATCTAGTTCAGAATGGTTAATTATTTTAGAGATTGCTCAATTAGCTCAAAAATTAGATAATAAGTTATTTATTGATGCTAAAAATTATTTAATTGACTTATCAAATAATAACCCAAATAACAAAAAATTAATTTTAGACGGTTTAAGGATTTTATGAAAAATATTTTAATAACAGGTGCAAGTCAAGGAATTGGCTTTGAATTAGCTAAACAATTTGCGAAAAATGATAATTTTAACCTTTACTTAGTTTCTAGAAACAAAAAAAAATTAGAAAAATTAAAATTAGAATTAAATAAAATTAATTCTAATGTAAACTCGTATTCATTATCAATAGATTTATCAAAAGAAGGAGCTATTGATATTTTAGTTTCGGATATCAAAAATAAAATTAAACATTTAGACATTGTTGTAAATAATGCTGGATACCTTGTAAATGAAAAGTTTGATAATCTTTCTGAAAATCAATTATTACAATGTTTTAATGTTAATATTTTTGTTCCATTTTATTTAACACAAAAAACATTACCAATATTATCCCAAAATGCTCATACAATTTTTATAAGTAGTATTGGAGGAATAAATGGTACAAAAAAATTCCCAGGTTTATCTGCATATAGTTCAAGTAAAGGTGCATTAATTACATTAACAGAATGCTTAGCAGAAGAATATCAAGATAAAAGCTATAAATTTAATTGCTTAGCATTAGGAGCAGTACAGACTGAAATGTTAGACCAAGCTTTCCCAGGATATAAAGCTCCACTATCAGCTAATGAGATTAGTCAATTTATTTTTGATTTTTGTGTTAATGGAAATAAGTACTTTAATGGAAAAGTGTTACCAGTTGCTTTAACCACTCCCTAAAATATTGTTGTGTAATATAAATCTTGGTTGTATATTTGCACCCTTGTGTTATTTATATAATTTAAATATATTGAAGTCTCGTAGCTCAGCTGGTTAGAGCGCTACACTGATAATGTAGAGGTCGGCAGTTCAAGTCTGCCTGAGACTACTACGTTTAGTTTTTATTACTAAATAAAATGAGGATTTTAGTAG
>PAZG01000004.1 GCA_002715445.1 Flavobacteriales bacterium
CTTCACATGGCATACCCATATTTTCCATGCAATCTATTATGATGCCTGAGAAAGTTCCATCTGAATTACAAACTCCAAAATCACATGGGTCTTCAGAGTTTGTCCAATCTCCAATTTCATAAATTTCTATTCCAGTTAAACTCGTGCAAATTGCTTCTGGTTCTGAACATTCTAATTCATGTGAACCTAAAAAGGTCCAATCATTTTGATTTAACACTATCCACTCAGAGTCCTCTTCATTTGTGCCTGCAGAATTCATCCAGTCTGTGTTTCCTTGATTAATATTACATTTTCTTACTAAAGTATGATCTTTAGTTCCATTCGAAACACCTGCAACACTCCATCCTGAACCTGGGTCTCCATTCCAGTCACCTAACCAATCTAATATGACAAAATTAAAAGCCACTGAATTTTCATTACAATCCCAATCTAACATAGTCTGATTTCCCATAGAATCTGTATAACTAGTGACACCTGCAGCTTCAGCTTGACAGCTATTTCCATATTGAATACCATCACAGCCAACTACAGGGTCATATATAAATGGACACATTGCCATAGGGTCAATCCAATCAGGATTAATGCAACAATCACCTCCATCAGTTAAATTATAACCTTCAAAGCCGTAAACAAGAGCAAATCCATCATCTCCATTACTTAAATAATTATAAGTTTGATCAGCTTCTTCAAGTATAATTGGGTCAGCAGATGGATGAGCAATTACGTACACATCACCGGGAGCTATAGTGGCTCCAACATTAAACGAATTCCAGTATTCATATACACCAACCTCACTTGGTGCATTAGATACATTTGGAAATGCATATAATGATAAATCTACCACTTCGTCAGTAGGGTTATATATTTCTAAATATTTATTATTTGAAGAACCTTCAGCATACTCAGAAAAGAATAAATTTGCAGCACCTGAAAAGTCATATATACATGAATCATCATTTTCCTCAGCTTGATCATTATAATTTAATGCGGTAGTATCTGTACAACCATATATAACTTCAGGACAATCTTCACATGATTCCCAACATACTGTCTCTAGAATCATATCTGTAGATTCAGGAATAAGAATTCGGTCATTTCCATATAATCCTCCTGCGCAAACTCCATTTAATTCAGAACCAGATTCATATCCATTACCATCTTCGTCATTGAAATTGTATCCATATTGAATACCAGGAATAAGAGCCATAGTATAATTATAGATCATATCTCCATCATCATCATTCATTATATACCAATCAGTTGGGTTGTAAGATCCATTTATTGTTGAAATTCTTACTTTAACATTATTACCTTCTAAAACACCTTCTGTACTCATATTAACAGAAAAAGTAATGTTTACTAAACAGGATGTGTCATCACCATCACATATATCACACGAGTCTAGAGATGATGTTCCACCACAGACTCCATTACAATCAAATTCATATGAGCAATCTCCTATTTCCCCAAAGTTACATGCTGTTACATCATCACACGTTAAACACTCTATCTCTCCACAAACTCCGTTACAATCAAGGTCATATGAACAATCTCCTGTTTCCCCAAAGTTACATGCTGTTTCATCTTCACATGTTGGACATTCTAATTCATGTGATCCTAAAAAGGTCCAGTCATTTTGACTTAACACTATCCATTCAGAGTCTTCTTCATTTGTGCCTGCAGAATTATCCCAGTCTGTGTTTCCTTGATTTATATTACATTTTCTTACTAAAGTATGATCTTTAGTTGCATTTGAAACACCTGCCACACTCCATCCTGATCCAGGGTCGCCTTCCCAATTACCTATCCAATCTATAACTATAAAGTTAGGGGTAGAAGTTATACTACTACACTCCCATTCTACGCCACCACTATTTCCATCTTGGTATGTCCAGCTTGTTACACCTGCTGCAGCTGCAAGACAATCATTGCTGTAAGTCACTCCATCACAACCCACTACAGGGTCATATATAAAAGAACAAGTAGCCATAGGGTCAATAAATTCAGGGTTAATACAACATGCTTCTTGCCCTGTTAATGTATATCCCTCAAAACCATAAACAAGAGCAAGTCCATCGTCTCCATTGCTCAAATAGGTGAAAACCTCATCAGCTTCTTCAAGAATAATTGGGTCAGCAGATGGATGTGCAATTACGTATACATCACCAGGAGCTATAGTAGCTCCAACAGTGAATGTATTCCAATACTCATACTCTCCAATAGTTGTTGGAGCATTAGAAACGGTTGGGTATGCATATAGTGATAAGTCTACTACTTCATTAGTAGGGTTATATATTTCTAAATATTTATTATTTGAAGAACCTTCAGCATATTCTGAAAAAAATAGATTAGCTGATCCAGATAAATCATAAATACATGAGCCATCATTTAATGTTGCTTCCGAATTATAATTAAAGGCTGTTTCATCTGTACATCCAAATACAATAAATGGACATGCTTCGCATGACTCCCAACATACTGTGTTAAGAATCATATCCATAGGCTCAACAATAAGAATTCGATCGTTACCGTAATTACCTCCAGCGCAAACTCCATCCAATTCGGCTCCAGATTCATAACCGTTGCCATCTTCGTCATTGAAATTGTATCCATATTCGACACCTGAAATAAGTGTCATAGTATGAGTATATATCATGTCCCCATCATTATCATTCATTATATACCAATCACTTGGATCATAGTTTCCATTAATAGTTGAAGTTCTTATTTTAATATTATTACCTTCTACAATTCCTTCTATACTCATGTCAATAGAAAAAGTTACATTTACTAAACAAGAAGAATTATCACCATCACATACTCCACATAAATCTTCTGATGCTTGGCCTCCACATAATCCATTACAATCAAAATCTACAATACAATTTCCATTACAATCATAATATTCTTCTGGGTATACACAAGAATTATTCTCTGTATTTGCTTCTAAATTAAAATTACAAGCGTTAGAATCCGTACATCCTAGTACTATTATATCTATACATTCACATAATTCACATCCATTTTCATCTGTTAAAAATCCATTTTCACAAAATAAATTACATAGAACAGGATCACAAGGATTTGTACAGGATAATTCATTATTGAACCAAGCGCCAGGATCAAATCCCTCAGGAGCGTATTGAGGTTCTCCTATACCACTATCATTATTTATATTCCAATCTTCAGCCATCCACGAATCAGAAGCAACAGAGCCACATATTCTCTCAGCTCTTCCATCTTCAAATTCATGAGCAGTTCCTGAACCATCTACACCTGGAACGCCAAAGATGTCAATTATGTTTCCGTCTGGATCTATCAATGCTATATTATCATCTCCATTAGAATCTGCAGCTCCCCCTGTCCCTATATCTTGATTTGCTTCAAAGCCATAAGTATTTAAAAATTTTTCTGCATCATTACATACAATGTAAAAACCTCCTGCCTCAATAGAACCTGTTAATGCAACAGCTGTTTGAGGGTCAGTAGCAGCATTTGTCCATCTTAGTAAAGCATAACCACTAGAAAGGTCTATAAGCTCTGAACCTGAATTAAATATTTCTATGTATCTTCCTGCATCATTAGAATTTTGAGGGTCAGCTAACTCTGTTAATAATAATGTATTAGCAGAAGTATTTGAAATAGGGTTTACAGTAATTTGACCAACCATTCCATTTTGAGCATGTAAACCTACTGAACAATCATAATTATATGTTCCAGTTACAGTAAATGTATGCGAATATATTTCAGCTCCAACTGTACTTGTTGCAGGTGAATCAAAGCTTTCTGGATTATTAAAAGGTTCATTCGTTATTGAGTTTATTGCTGCATTCACATCATGAAATCCTCCATCATTAACCCAAATTACGATGTCACCTTGATTAATAGTCAATTCTGAGGGTTCGTAGTAAAATGAGCCAGCATTAATAAAATGAGTTGTTTGTGTATAAACATTAGTTCCTAAAATTAGTAATAATAGGTAAAGTAATTTTTTTATATTTTTTTTCATAGTAACAGAAGTATATAGTATTTAAATAGAGTTACTCTAAAAATACAAAATATTATTAATTTTTATTCATTAAAATTGTGTTAATTATTCATTAAATTTGTAATGATGTGTAGGTTGTTTTTTATATATTTTTTTTTCTATTTTCCTTTGTCTTTTTCCCAAGAAATTGATTATTACGAATCTACTAACAATTTAACTGGTGATGATTTAAAAATAGTCTTACATGATTTAATTAATGATCATGTTCAATATGATTATGCAACTATTAAAGACATATTAATGCAAACAGATTCAGATCCAGCTAATTCCGATAATATAATTTTAATGTACACTGGAAATTCAATAAATAAATCAAATTTTGCTTCTTCAGGTCAATCAGATTTTTGGAATAGAGAACACGTTTGGCCAAAGTCTCATGGTAACTTTGGTTTTGAGGGAGATTGGGGTGAATTAGGAGCTAATACAGATGCTCATCATTTAAAACCTGTAGACTCTAGTATTAATTCTATAAGATCTAATAAAGATTTTGATTATGGAGGTGAAATAGTTTTTAATGGTGATGAAGAAACAAATTGTTTTGTTTCGGAATTTACTTTTGAACCAAGAGATGAAGTAAAGGGTGATATTGCACGAATGATTTTTTATATGGATGTTAGGTATGAAGGTGGTGGTTTAGAACCGGACCTAGAAGTAGTTGATTATATTTCATTACAAGAAAGTTATCCTAGTCCTGAAATGGGTAAATTATCTACTTTATTGCAATGGCATATTGATGATCCACCGGATGATTTTGAAAGAAATCGTAACGAAGTTATATATTCTTGGCAGGGAAATAGAAATCCCTTTATTGATCGACCTGAATTTGTTGATTACATTTATTCCGAAGACTCAGAAATAAATACTGTATCAATTCAGAGTATTACAATAGATCAGATTGATTCAAGTGATGATTTCACATTTAGCTTAAGCTTCAATTCGTTATTTGAATGCATTGAAGAAGAGTTTGTTACAGTCAGTTATGGAAATAATTGGTTTAATATTGAAAATGAAAGTTTTTTTCTATTAGATGATGATATTTTTTCTGTTCAAATTGATAATTATTTAGACAACATGTTGTGCTATATTATAACATTTAGCCAATGTGATCAAGAATTTAATTATTATGGATCTATACAATTATTTGAATCATTAAGTTTAAAAGGGATATTAGACTTTAGTGTACCCTCCGGAGGGGTGGATGGAAAGGGTATTCATTTAGTAGCTAATAATGATATTGCTGATTTAAGTCTATACGGAATAGGTATAGCAAATAACGGAGATGGTTCAGACGGTCAAGAGTATACTTTTCCATCTACATCAATTAGTGAAAACGAACATATTTTAATCGTTAATTCAGTTGAAGAAATTTCTTCTTATTTTGGAGAATGTTATGAACATTTTTCTCACGTTTTTGCATCTGATATATCTTTAAATGGAGATGATGCTGTTGAATTATTTTCAGGTGGAACTGTTATCGAAACATTTGGCGATATCAATACTGATGGCACTGGAGAAGATTGGGAATACTTAGATTCATGGGCATATAAAGACCAAAATGAAAATTGGTCATATGGTCAAGTAAATTGTACTGATAATTCAGAAACAACTCAATCATCTAATTGCCCATATCCAATTTGTTCTGAAGTTTTTGGTTGTACCGATGAAAGTGCCTTAAATTATAATATGAATGCTACACAGATGAATAATTCCTGTATTTTCACATCTTATCAAGATATTTATTTTGATGAAGGTTGGGGTATATTTTCTACATATATTAACCCTTTTGATTCTGATGTTGAATCTATTTTTGGTTCTTTAGAAGATATTATTATTATAAAAGATTCTGAAGGCAACGCTTTTTGGCCATTATTTGATATAAATACTATTGGTAATTTAGAACCAGGTAAAGGATATCAAATTAAAATGAACTCTGGTCAAATGATAACATTAGAGGGAGAGAAAATTAATTATAATTATGAAATATTACTTAATGAAGGGTGGGGTATAATTGCTTATTTACATAATGAATCTAGTGATGCAAACCTAATGTTTAATTCAATTATTGATTCTATTGATATAGTTAAAGATTCAGAAGGTAATGCTTTATGGCCATTATTTAATTTAAATTCTATAGGTGATTTACAACCTGGTAAAGGATATCAAATTAAAATGCTAAACACAATAAATTTTCAGTATCCATCTTCGGATTAATTTTAACTTTTATAAATGAGAAAAAAAATTTTACTTTTAGGTTCAGGTGAGTTAGGAAAAGAGTTTGTTATAGCTTGTCAAAGGTTAGGTCAATATGTTGTTGCCGTGGACAATTATAAAGATGCTCCAGCTATGCATGTTGCTCAAGAATTTGAAGTTATTAATATGCTAGATGGAAATCAATTAGACTCCTTAGTTAAAAAACATAATCCAGACATAATTGTTCCAGAAATTGAATCGATTAGAACAGAGAGATTTTATGATTATGAAAAAAAAGGTATTCATGTTGTACCTTCAGCTAAAGCTGCAAATTTCACAATGAACAGAAAGCAAATCAGAGATCTTGCTGCAAAAGATTTAAAAGTTAAAACAGCTAAATACTCTTATGCTAATTCATTAGAGGAGTTAAAAAAGGGAGTTTTACATTGTGGTCTTCCTTGCGTAGTTAAACCTTTAATGTCCAGTTCTGGAAAAGGTCAGTCAGTAATTAAAAATGAAGATGATATACATAGAGCTTGGTCTTATGCTATAGAAGGTTCTAGAGGGGATTTAAATGAAGTTATTGTTGAAGAATTCATTGATTTTGATTATGAAATAACTTTNTTNACNNTTACNCAAAANAANGGNNAAACNTTNTNTTGCNCACCAATNGGTCATNGNCAAGAAAGAGGAGATTATCAAGAAAGTTGGCAGCCAATGAACATGANAGAAGAGCATTTAAAAGAAGCTCAAGATATTGCATATAAAGTCACAAAATCATTGACCGGTTCTGGTATTTGGGGAGTTGAATTTTTTATTACAAAAGATGGTGCTTATTTTTCAGAGTTATCCCCGCGGCCTCATGATACAGGAATGGTTACTTTAGCAAATACACAAAATTTCTCTGAATTTGAATTACACGCTAGAGCGATTTTAGGCATTACAATTCCGGAAATTAAATTATTAAAAAATGGTGCAAGTGCTGTGATATTAGCCAATACATCAAGTCAAAAACAACCTATTTTATCAGGTTTAAATAGTGCTAGCTCAATTTTAAATACAGATTTTAAAATATTTGGAAAGCCTTCAACAAGACCATATAGAAGGATGGGAGTTGCTCTTTCTTACGGAAATGAATCTACAGATTGTTTAGTTAAAAAAGCAAAGGAAGTGGCTAATTATATTAAAGTATCTTAGTTAAAGTTTGTATTCTTTCAAAGAACTACCATCGTTGTATATTTTTATAAAGAAACCTTCTTCATTAGATTTTCTACCTAAAACATCTATTATTTGAATAACTTTTTTTTCTAAATTAACATCCATTAAATCAGATGTATTAATAAGTCCATTTAAATCATATTTTGAAAAGAAATCCCAGATTTTTTCTGATGCATTAAAATCTTGATTTGTATTTGAGCCTGCTATTGGTATACCTGCTCCAGGCCATGTGTGCCCTCCACCAATGACTTTATATAATTCTACAGTTGAACCATTTATTCCATTTTCATAAACATAGTGTTCTGCTTGACATAAGTCAATAAGATTAATGTCTGGCACATCATTATATATAGGTGCCTCATCACATTGATTAAATGAAACCCAATAAGAAATAACATTATCTATTGATTCAATCTCTATATTTCCTTCGTAGGGAACAACAAAATCAAGAGTTCCATGAATTTGCATTACTGGCATAGGGTGATTACAATTACATAATAAAGTTTGATTATTAAACATACTTCCAGTAACTGATGCAATAGCTGCGATTTTTTCACTTAATTCACATGCTAATGTATAACTCATAAATCCCCCATTTGACATACCTGTGCTATAAACTTTTTCCATGTTTATATTATATTCTGTACCTAAGTAATCAATCAGGGAACTAATGAATCCAATATCATCAACCCCATCAGCGCCAAATGAATTCCAAAATGGTTCTCCAAACTCATTGACTGTTCCCATTGGGTGAACAAGTAAAAAATTCTCTGTGTCTGCTAAAGCAAAAAAATTACTATAAATCATTTGTTCTCCTGCATTACTAGTATAGCCATGTAAGTTTATAACTAATGGAACATTTTCTTCACCTGTATAAGAATCTGGTACGTAAAGAATATATGATCGTTCAATATCATTATGAATAATTGTTCCTTGAATTGCTTCTTGACTAAATGTAAAAACATTGTATGATAAAAAGGTAATAAATATTATGAGTAATTTTTTCATGATTTAATTATAAAAATTTATGTAAATAAACATTATTTTTTCGTTATTTTAGTAAAAAAAATAAATTCTAATGAGTAAAAATAATAATCATCTTTCATTTAGATCAGGAAATCCTGCTTTAAATTCAAAAACATTTGAAAATTTTTCAGTTACCCAAGAAAAAACAATGACATTACAGGGGACAGTAAATAAAACTATTATTAGTTTAATGATTTTAGTTGTTTGCGGTGGATTTACATATCATAGTGGAAACATGAATTGGGTTTGGCCAGGTTTTATTGGAGGTTTTATTGTAGCACTTATAACAGTATTCAAAAAAGAATGGTCGCCAATTACTGTACCTATTTATGCTGTCTTGGAAGGTCTTGCTCTAGGTGGTATTTCTTATTGGTATGCAACTAGTGAATATATTTCTGGAACAGTTGGTTCGGGAAACAGTGGAATTGTACCAACTGCAATATTGTTAACTGTTGGTATATTTTTCTCATTATTATTTGCTTATAAAACTAGATTAATAAAAGTTACTCAAAATTTCAAATTAGGAGTATTTGCAGCAACTGGTGGAATAGCTATATTTTATTTAGTCTCATGGATTGTTAGCATGTTTGGTGGTCATGTATCTGTTTTAGATCCAACTAATGGAGGTATGATGAGTATTGGTATAAGTCTTTTTATTGTAGTTATAGCATCCTTAAATCTTGTTTTAGATTTTGATTTTATTGAAGAGGCCTCAGAAAAAGGAGTTCCTAAGTATATGGAGTGGTATGGTGCATTCGGTTTACTTGTAACACTTGTTTGGTTATATTTAGAAATATTAAGGTTATTAGCAAAACTTAATTCTAGAGATTAATTACATCTTCTTTTTATAAAATCATTGTTTATAATTAATTAAAACAGAGGGAATATTATTCCCTCTTTTTGTATCTTTATAATATGAAAGAAAAATGTTGTAAAAATTGTCTATGTAATTTTCAATGTAATGATGTTGGTTGCGCATGTGAATGTGGTTGTGAATGTTGTGCCTCAACAGAGGAATTTTGTTAATCTTGCTGTTAATATAGTAATCTCACTATAGAATTAAAATAAGATAAATCTATATTTAATTTTAATTTATCTATATGTACAAATATTTAATATTATTTTTAATAACTGCATTTAGTTGCTCTACATTATTTGAAAGTTTTAAAGAGGAATTAAATAAAGATTTTGATGAAAATGCAATTAATAATTACTCTGAAAAAGAAGAACTTAATATTTTTAATGATAATAAAATGAATAATAAAGAAAGAGTGAAAATTCCTTTAGAAGATTTTTTTAAAAACCCTGAAAAATCTTCATTTAAAATATCTCCTAATGGTTTATTTATTGCATATATGAAACCATGGGAAGATGGAAATAGAATGATGAATATATATGTAAAATCTATGGATTCAAATGATGAGCTAAGAATTACAAATGCTTCTGAAAGAAGTATATATGGCTTTTTTTGGTTAAGTAATAATAGAATAGCATTTATTCAAGATAAAGGTGGAGATGAAAATTTTAGAATTTATGCTGTGGATACAGATGGAAATAATGAAGTTAATTTAACTCCTTTTGATAATGTTCAGTCACAAATTATTGATGATCTTGACGATAATCCAAATTTTATGATTGTTGGTCTAAATATTCGTAATCCTCAAATTCATGATGCTTATAGACTAAATGTTAATTCTGGTGAATTAACAATGTTAGCAGAGAATCCTGGTAATATTAGTTCATGGATGACTGATAATAATGGAGTATTAAGAATTGCTACAACTTCTGATGGAGTCAATACAAGTATTTTATATAGAGAAGATGAAACAAAAGAGTTTAAAAGTATTTTAACTACAAATTTTAAAGAAAGTGTTAATCCATTATTTTTCACATTTGATAATAATGAGTTATATGTTTCTTCTAATAGAGGAAGAGATAAATCAGCTATATATACTTTTGACTTAAAAAATGGTAAGGAAAATAAATTAATATTTGAACATCCAGATGTTGATGTTTATAGCTTGATGAGATCTAAGAAAAGAAAAATTATAACAGGTGTAATATATACTACTGATAAAACTCAAAGAGTATTTTTTGATAGTGAAAGAGAGTTAATTCAAAAAAAAATTGAAGAAAAAATTCCAAATTTTGATGTTGCTATTTCTAGTTTCAATAAAGAAGAAACAAAAGCAATAGTTGTATCCTACAGTGACAAATCTAGAGGAACATACTATTATTATGATTTAGATAATGATAATTTAGTGAAATTAGCTGATTTAAGCCCTTGGTTAAATGAAAATGATATGGCTAGTATGTTACCTATTTCATATAAATCAAGAGATGGACTAACCATAAATGGATATCTAACTTTACCAGTAGGAAGTTCAGGAAAAAATTTACCTATTGTAGTTAATCCACATGGAGGTCCATGGGCTAGAGACTATTGGGGTTTCAATTCAGAAGTTCAGTATTTGGCAAACCAAGGTTATGCTGTCTTTCAAATGAATTTTAGAGGAAGTACTGGTTATGGAAGAAAATTTTGGGAACTAAGTTTTAAACAATGGGGAAAAACTATGCAAGATGATATAACTGATGGAGTTAATTGGCTGATAAATGAGGGAATCGCTGACCCAGAAAGAATAGCAATTTACGGTGCTTCTTATGGTGGATATGCAACACTTGCTGGATTAACTTTCACGCCAGACTTATATGCTTGTGGAGTTGATTATGTTGGAGTTTCTAATTTATTTACTTTTATTGAAACTATTCCGCCTTATTGGGAACTATATAGACAAATGCTTTATGAGATGGTAGGTCATCCTGAAGATGACAAAGTGTTACTTACAGAAGGCTCACCTGCATTAAATGTTGAAAAGATAAAATCACCATTATTTATAGCTCAAGGAGCTAATGATCCAAGAGTAAAGAAATCTGAATCTGATCAAATGGTTGAAGCTCTTAAAGAACAAGGAGTTGATGTTCCCTATATGATTAAGGACAATGAAGGTCATGGTTTTTATAATGAGGAAAATAGATTTGATTTTTATAGAGAAATGACTGAATTTCTAGAAAAATATCTAAAAAATTAATTTATTATGATTCAAAGAATACAATCCCTATTTCTGTTATTTTCTAGTTTATTTTATTTTTTATATTGGTATTTCGGCTTTGATTTTTATGAAAAAGGTTTTTATCCAATAGTGGCTAAAAAATTAGGTAATATTTCAGATTATTTTTTTACATTTACATCTTATTTACCATTATTTATTTCAATTATTACCTTTGTTACTATATTTCTATTTAAGAAAAGAATTCTACAAATTAGAATATCTCAAGTTGCATTGTATCTAAGCATATTCATGGTCATGTATACTTTATTTTATTTTTATTTCTCTTTAAATTTTTTGATTAATGAAATGCCTACAAAAACAATGAGTTTTTTATTGTATGCTGCAATACTTAACCCATTTTTCTCATCTTCTTTTATTTATTTAGCAATTAAGTCAATAAAAAATGATGAGAAATTAGTCAGTGGAAGGGGCTCGATTATATAAATTATTAAGATTAAAATAAAATTTATAAATTACTCTATCCAATCTACAATAAATACATTAGTATCTCTTGTTCCTCCATTATTTCTATTTGAAGAAAATACTAATTTTTTTCCATCATTAGAAAATACAGGAAAGGCATCAAACGTATTATCAAAAGTAATTTGTTCTAATCCACTTCCATCAATATTTATTAAATAAAGATTAAAAGGAAATCCTCTCTCAGATTTATGATTGGATGAAAAAATAACTTTTTTATCTGATGGATGAAAAAAAGGTGCCCAATTTGCTTTTCCTAAATTTGTTAATTGTCTAAGTTCTGATCCATCAGCATTACAAATAAATAATTCCATATTAGTTGGTTGGACTAAACCTTCATTAAGTAGATCTTTATATTCTTTTTTTTCATTTTCTGTTTTTGGCCTAGATGCTCTAAATATAATTTTTTGTCCATCATTAGAAAAAAAAGCACCACCATCATATCCTAATTCATCTGTTATTTGTTTTACATTTTCTCCATTTAAATCACATGTATATAATTCTAAATCTCCTGATCTAATTGAAGTAAATACAATTTTATCACCTTGTGGTGATACAGTTGGTTCGGCATCATATCCTGGATAGTTTGTTAATTGTTTAATTATATTACCATTTAAGTCAGCAATGAATATATCAAATCCATCATATATTGGCCAAACATATTTTCCATCAGCCCTTCTTTTTGGTTCTTCAGGGCATGAAATATCAGATAGATGGGTTGATGCATATATAAATGTGCTATCTCCAGGCATAAAATAAGAACAAGTTGTACGGCCTTTACCTGTACTTACCATTTTAGGTATTGAAGTATTCATATTATAATTATTAGTATCAGTAATAAAAATTTGATCACAAAATACTCCCCAATTTTCATAATTTGATTGAAAAACTAATTTTGAATCGTCAAAACTCCAGTAAGCTTCTGCATTATCTCCTCCGAAAGTTAACTGTTTTATATTCTTAAAGTTTTTTTCTCCGGGATATTTAATATTTTCATTTGTTTGTGATAATATTTTGTTAGTACATAACATAAATATTATAATTAGGATTAAATTACGCTTCATTAATTATATTTTTTAATTTTTTTTTTTCAAATTTAAATATTATTTAGAATTATTCTAAATAATAAAAAAACATTTAATTTTTATGAAAAATTTAATACTTATTTATTTTATTCTTATTAGTTCTGCGTTTTCGCAAAATGATCGTCAGTTTATTAAACAAATAAAAAATGATGTTAAATTTTTATCCTCTGATAAACTGGAAGGAAGAAAATCTGGTACTATAGGTGAAAAAAAAGCATATAGTTATATAATAAAAAGATTTAAAGACCTAGGTCTCCTTCCAAAAGGTGAAGACAATTACAAACAAGCTTTTTCAGTATCAAAAAATAAAATAAAATATTCAGATTTAAATACACCTATTTTTTTTGATAGTTTAGTTTATGCAACAAATGTAATTGCATATAAAGATAATAGTGCTTTAAAAACGATTGTAATTGGGGCTCATTATGATCATATTGGATATGGAGTTGAAAGTTCTTTAACACCTGATTTAAATATTGTACATAACGGTGCTGATGATAATGCTTCTGGGGTAGCTTTACTTTTATATCTAGCAGAAATAATAAATAATAAAAACTATAATTATTTATATATAGCTTTTTCTGGTGAAGAAGAAGGATTATGGGGATCTTCATATTTCACAAAAAATCCAACAATAGATCTCAATACCGTTTCTTGTATGATAAATCTAGATATGGTTGGTAGACTTGATAAGAAATCAACTTTAGCAATTAATGGGACAGGTACATCTAAAGAATGGGATTCTTTAATTGACAAATCAAATACTTATTCCTTTGATTTAGTTAAATCTGAATCTGGTTTAGGTGCATCTGATCATACATCTTTTTATTTATTAGATATTCCATCTATACATTTCTTTACAGGTCAACATGATGACTATCATAAATACACTGATGATTTTGATAAAATTAATTATAAAGGAATTAAAATGATTGCTGATTTTATAAATTCAATAATAAATAATAGTAATTCTTTTTCTAAAACTGGGTTAACATTTCAAAAAACAAATGATAAATCTAATACGCATATGAGTTTTAGTGTTACATTAGGTGTAATGCCAGATTATTTATATGATGAAAAAGGAATGAAAATTGATAAAGTAAGGGAAGGAAAAGTTGCCGATAAATCTGGTATTTTAGATGGTGACATTGTTATTAAAATGGACACGATAATTATCGAAGATATGATGTCATATATGGAAGCATTAGGTCAGTTTAAAAAAGGAGATACAATTGTTGTTAAAGTATTAAGAAATAAAAAAGAAATAGAGTTGAAAGTTACTTTTTAATTCCATTTAGAATCTAAAAAATTTAATCTTTTTAAAATCCAATTTTGTAGATAATCAACTTCTTCTTTATATGATTTAAAATTATTCTTGTTTGGCCAAACATCTTGTCCAATAATCTCCCATCTTTCAAAGTTTTTTTCAGCTGAAGTATTTATTTTTTTATATAGTTCTTCAATATAGTTGTTTAAATTATCATCAGATAAAATATCTTTTCGTAATTCTTTATATCTATTTATTAATTTCTCTTGAATTAACTTACTGTTCCATAAATTATTCCAAAAATCAGGTATATATTCTGAAATTTCACTTTCAATAACAAAACCTTCGTGATTGAATCCATCATTGTAATTTGCTAATCCAAATGATAAATCAAAATCCCATATAATATTCATATTTATTGAATTATTTATAAAAGATATATAAGTACTTAGTCTATATGCATCTATATTTTTACTTAGTTCATTTATAATTATATAATCAATAAAAGTATCTATGTTTATTTCGTTATTTGTTAGATTTTCATCTCGATTATTTTTAAATAAATTTTTTATTATTCTTTGTTCAAAATCTATTATCTCTTCATATTTTTTATTTAATTCGGTATCATTATTAAATTCAATAGTATATCCATTTTTATTATTTAATAAATAACCATTAAATGGCCCCCTATCAATTTGAACTAAAAAATCAGATGATATAGAATCAGTAATATGTTTTTTAAATTGTTGCTCAGGATGTTCAGTAATTAAATAAACTCCCTCATATAAATCATTAATAATTAAATGAATATATTCTGATTCGATATTTTTATTTCTGAATAAAGAAAATAAATCAAAAGCTATTTTGTTTCTCATTAAACTTTTATCACTGTATGAACTAATTAGAACATTTTTTTTTAGTTCTAAATCATTTAATTTATTTTTTTCATCAAATATTATATTAAATTGTTTTTTTGGAAAAGAAAGTGAAGTATTTCCTCTAATTTTCATTTTTGATAATGTTAATTTAACATTTTCATTGGTTATTATTTTAGTGGATACAAAAGTATAAGCTGATGTATCTAAAGAATTATTATGAGTACTTATTTTAATAATAGGAATATCTGTTGTAATTAAATTTTCGATTTTTTTTTCAATAATATTAGGGGAACTAATTAAATCAGAAATCTGTTTATTTTTATTTTTTGGAATTAAAATATATAATGGCTCTTCACCATTTAATGGAACCTGGTGTAATGCTTGATTTTTCCATAAATCCGAATTAGAATAATAATATTCTTTATTTTCAATTTCATTTCCTTTATAATATGTGTTTTTTTCCTGTTTATATATTAAATGATTATTTTGGAATACATAAAAAGGATATCCATTTCTAACCATTATATTCTTAAAGATTGACTTTTGCTCAACCTCGATTTTTATTAATCCAAAAATGCTATCATTTTTACTTTCTCGTATTATTTCTGTATTTAAATATTGATTGAAAATAAAATTATTACCATCCTTAATGCTTATATTTTTTTCTAATAAAATACTGTCATTAATATTAGATTCAATTTTATTATTTAATAAAATATATACTGAAAGTAGGGTAGCAGAAATAAATAATAACTTTTTAAATCTTTGAATCATTTTCTAATTAGTTAATTTAATATTTAATTTTAAGTGGTTTAAATTATTGTAATTAATATTAGAGCTATAAAAGTAATTTTTATTATTATTTACCTCTTCATCATTTCCTATTATAATGCTTTGATTTGCTTCAATGCTATGATTTTTATTGAAAATAAATATAATGTCTTCATCATTTAAAAGTTGTATTCCATCTAAATCAAAATGAATGTTAGATTCATTTTGGATTGTTATTTTATAAATGGGATTAAGTGATAGATTTTCTTTTGAAATACTGTATTTAATTAAGTTTGGTATTATAAATGAATTTTTATTTTTAAATATTTGTATTGAGTCAACTTTAATTTTTGTTTTTATTTTAGAAAATTCATCTTTATAGATATCACTTGAATTTTCCTTTATTTGATCCAATTCAGAATGTAATGTTCCTCCTAATTTATAATCCTCATGTTTTTTGTATAATTTAACTCCAGTTTTATTAAATGATATAATATTATTTTTTGAATTCACTATAGAACTATCTTTCACAGCAATTCCTATATTGTTTCCTAGTATATAATTATTAGATACTTCAATATTTATTGACTTTCCATTAAATTGTGGGTTTTTTGAAATAAATTCATTTGCCCAATCTGTTCCAATAGAAATTCCTTTATCATTATTATTAATTAAATAATTGCTTTTAATTTTAATATTTGAACAATCATTTAAATCAATTGCATCATCTGGTGAATCCATAACAATATTATTAATAATAAAGCCCTGGTCTACATTTATAAGCTCAATAGCATCAGGTGTGTTATAAAACTCACTATTTTCTATTCTTGCATTAGAATAACTTATATTGATTCCCTCACCTTTATTATTCCCTTTCAATAGTATGTTATTTATATTAATATTGCCGTGCCATCCCCATATAATTGATGGTCTTTTGTCACCTATCTGCATAGGTCTATTTTGAATTACAATTTCAATATTGTTAATATTTAAATTTGAATATTTACTATTAATTAATCCATCCTGTATATTTATATATTCTAATTGAGAATTACTGTTTAAAAAGTATAGAGAATTAAAATAACTGTTTGAATTTAATGGTAATATATTAATTCTGTCATTTACGTTACCTAATGCATATATATTTCCATGACACATAATTTCAGTATTTTCATTCATTAAAATTGTTGTGCCAGCTTCAATAATTAAGGTTACATTCTCTTCTATTTTTATATCACTTTTAATTATATATGGAGAATTTTCTTTTTTTAATGTTAAATCACTTTCTATATTATTATTTAATACTTGGCCTTTCTTAAGTGTAAAAATATTTTTAGTATTAAATCCTTCTGTTTGATCAAATTTATTTTTTGCAATTACTTTCCAATAATATTTATCATATGGAAGTTCATCTTCAATTATAACAAAAAGTTCATCAGTTACGTACTTATATGTATTTTCTTCTGGGAATAAAAAATCATTGGAAATTAATAATTCATATTCTATTTTAGAATCTGATTTAGATTCATTCCATGAAAGTTTAAATGGAATAGAAATTTCTTTAGATGTTTTATAAACTTTGAATGGAGAAGGGGAATTAGAAATATATTCAAGTAATTTATTACTCCTATTCTTTAAAAATTTCTTTTCTTTTTCAATAGTTTTAAACCATTCTTTTTCAGATGATATCTGGTTTGTTGAATCACTTATTATTTCATTTTTTAAATATTTTAGAGAACTATCAAAAATAGAATTATAGAAATTTTCATCAATTATATTTCCAATAAATGAAATTCTTTTCTTAACATCATTTAATATTTGTTCATTAAGAAAACATCTTTCAATTAAAACATTATCGCTTTCCCAATCACTTGATGTTTGACTGTAAACATATGGTTTCCAGTCATAGTAAGATATTGTTTTATCTAAATCCCACGGAAACAAAATCCACTTTCCATTATTTTCATAATCTCTATATAAATAGTAATTGTGGTAATATGTACTTCCATTTGCTATAAATGCATTAATGGCTAAAAAATCAATAAGTTTCGGATAATTAAAATTTTCTTTTATATAATTAAAAAAATCTTCCTCTTTAGTATGAGATAAATCAAAAATTAAATTTTCTAAACCAATCCAACTAGTTTTTTTGTTTGTTTTTTTTTCCCATTTTAATGGAACTTCACTTAATGAATAAAGACATGCACCATCTTTTGTAGCTTTATATAGATCACCTTTTGGATTATATCCNTTCTTTTTTAAAAANTCTTTATCCATATTTTCCACTTCTAGAAACAAACCATGGTATTTATCATTTATATATACTTTNGAGAATGATGTTGTAAAACAAGGATAATTCANTTTTTTGAATATTTTNCTTGAAAGATGACTTCTTAAAAATGAAANATCAGAATATTCAGCATTAAGATTTATTACTTTTTTTGTATTTATTGAAATCGAGTCCAAAATTTTAATTTTCAATGATTTCTTATCTAAATCTCTTGAGGAGTCTCCTCTAACTCTCATTCCAGCATTTACTGTTTTTTCTTTGTTCTTTAATTTAATGGAGATATAGTTGTTTTCTCTAAAATTTTCAAACATCTTATTTAAATCATATTGATTGCTATAAATATGATGTTCCTCTATTTCAANTATAGGTATATTTATTTTTTCTTCTTTATTAGAACAACTAAAAAATATCACAAATAATAAAAATATTTTAATCTCTTTTAAAGACATTTACCTAATGTTATATATAATTACTAATTTTAAGCTTATATAATATATTGTGCAATATATAAGTTTTTTAAACAAAACTTTTTTCAATAAAATTTATTATGAAAAAAAGCATTTTACAATTTCCTAATCATATAGNTGATGCACTNCAAATANAAAATAATTTTTTTACTGATAAGGTAAATTATAATTCTGTCATAATCTCAGGTCAAGGTGGATCGGCAATTGGAGGTTTTCTGATATATGATTTACTAGATTTTAAAAATAGTACAACACCATTGATTATCAATCAAGGTTACAATTTGCCTAAATGGGCTAGCAATAAAACTCTTTTAATTATTTCTTCCTACTCAGGTAACACTGAAGAAACAATTAATGTTTATAAACAAGGAATTAAAAATAATTGTAAAATCATATGCCTTACATCNGGGGGTGCTCTTTTAGAATCTGCTATTGAAAATAAAATTGAATATATCTTATTACCAAGTGGATTTCAGCCTAGGGCAGCAATTGCATATTCTATAGTTCAATTGTTCAAAATTTTAAAAAACAAGAATATTAATTTATCATTTAGTAATTTAAACTTTAATAGTTTTAAAAACGTTGCATCTTTTTTAAAAGAAAATCAAAGAAATATTATTAATCAAGCGAAAAAAATAGCTGATTTAATTGATGAAAAAATTTCAATTCTTTATTGNTCCTCCCTTTTTTATGCAACTGCATTGAGATTTAAACAACAAATAAATGAAAACTCTAAATCCCATTGTTGGTTNAATATTATTCCAGAAATGAATCACAATGAAATTGTAGGATGGTCTAAAAATTATAGTAATATAATTACTTTATTTATTGANAGTTCCTTTGATACTCAAAAAAATAAAACTAGAATATCATTAACACATCAACATATAAAAGATTTTTCCAGTACATATTTTATTAGNCCTGAAGGAAATGATGTGTTTACCCAAATTTTTTATTTAATTCACTTTTTTGATTTTGTGTCTTTATTTTTGGCTAATANAAAAAATGTTGACCCTATTAAAATTGAATCAATTGATAAATTAAAAATAGGTTTGAAAAATAANTTATGAAAAAGGCTCTGATTTTTGACTTTGATGGTGTAATTGTAGATTCAGATACTTTTCACTATAATTCATGGAANCANATNTTAAAAGAATATTTTAAAGTTAATTTTCTATTTAGTGATTATCTTCAAATTAAAGGNGTAGGCAGACAGATGGCATTGAATAAACTGTTGGAATTATACAGTATTAATATTCCAAATAATGAATTGAAGAATGAAATTCTATTTAAAAAAAATGNAATTTTTTTAAAATTAATTAATGATATCACGAAGGATAGTTTAATTCCAGGTGTTGAGCAATTTATTTTAAAATATAAACCATTTTATAAAATTGGCTTAGCTTCTGCAAGTAAGAATGCTAGATTGATTATTAATAAATTAGAAATAAATGGTTTATTTGATGTTATTATTGATGCTAATGAAACAAAGAATAAAAAGCCGGATCCCGAAGTTTTTTTTTNATGCTTAACAANGNTAAATATAAATCCAAAAAATTGTATTGTTTTTGAAGATTCAATTAATGGAGTTAAAGCTTCAAAAAATGGTGGTTTTTTAACTTGTGGAGTAGGTAATATTGAAATAATTGATTATGTTGATTATTATATAACTAATTTTTTAGATTTTAATTTAAATGATTTTAATAGCTGATAGTGGNTCAACAAAATGTCATTGGGTCTGTCTTAAACAAAGTGAACAACCTGTTTACTTTAATACAATTGGTTTAAATCCTCATTTTTTATCTAATTCTGAAATTTTAAATGAACTAAATAAAAGTGATTTATTAATTCTGAGAAAATCTATCAATAAAGTTTTTTTTTACGGAGCAGGCTGCTCTTTAAAAGAATTTAAAAAAAATATTAGTAATTCTTTAGGAGAGTTTTTTATTAATGCAGAAATTAATGTAGAACACGACTTAATAGGTGCATGTAGATCTACATTTAAAACTAATAATATTAACTGTATTATTGGTACAGGATCAATAGCATGTTTTTATGATGGTAAAACAGCTAAACCATCTATTCCATCATTAGGTTATATTATTGGAGATGAGGGAAGTGGTAATTATTTTGGAAAAAAATTAATTAATAGATATTTTACTGGAAATCTCCCTAAAGAAGTAAAAAATAATTTTGAAAAAGAATATAAACTTAGTTACGAAGANTTATTGAAAAATATATATCAAAATAATAGAGCTAATTCTTANCTATCAAGTTTTTTTCCATTTTTACTAAAACATAAATATTTTGAACAAATATTAGATGAAGGAATAGAGCTTTTTCTTAAAAATCATGTTTTTTGTATAAANAAATATCAAGATTATGAAATTAATTTTATTGGTTCTGTTTCTTATTTTTTGAAAGATATAATTATTAAAAAGTCAAAAAAATATAATTTNTCTATTGGTTTATTTATAAAAGAGCCTATAAATGAATTAGTAAAGTTCCATTCTNAATTTTAATTTAATAATTCATTTTTTAATATTNTTTTTCTTTTTTTTTCTTCCATTTTTTCTATTGTATATCTCAATGTTGTCCTAGGAATATTTATATAATTAGTGCAAATAAAGTTTTCAATAATATTTTCATTTTTNTTCCAAACTTCTCTTAGCATCCAGCCAANTGCTTTATGAATAAGGTCTTCTTTATCATTAAGTAATTTTTTAGATANATAAATTGTNGGCTTAAATATNTTTTTTTTAATTAAATATAATGTGCAAACAATAGAAATTCTTCTCTCCCACATTGATTTACTATTATATAAATATTTTAAAAAAATAATTGGATCAATTTTTNTTTCATAGATGNATCTTCCTAAGATTTTAGGTGATGAAATATCAACTAAATCCCAATTGTTAATCTGTTTTATNTTTTTTATGTAAAAATTAAATACTTCTTTTGGTTTTTGATCATATTCATTAATTAAATAAATTAATGCTAACATTCTCTCTTCATGTATTTTAGAATAAAGTAATTTCTTAATTGTAGAAAAATAAACTTTATCATATTTTTTAGCTATTNCTCTTATCTGTCCCATAGTTAAGCCAATGAAATAGTCATTTTCACTGTATTCCCCCTTTTGAGTTTTAAAAAAACTTTTATTTATTTTNTTTTGGTTGGATGATGATTTTTTTTTGAGTTGATTTTTAATATCTAAAAATGACATTATTCTAAATCTTTTTCATTCATACTATTTACAAAAAGCATGTTTCCCATTTTTTCAAAACCACCGAAGATGTTAGATTTATTTTTTTGTGTTAATCTACTCATCCCTAAAATTGTTAAGTCAGCTTTTTGAGACTTTTCATTAATAATATCTTTAACTTTATTTTTGACTCCCTTACTAATAAATTCTATATTTCTCTCAGAAATTGGTAATCTTCCTTCTTTAATTAAATTTAAAAATTTAAATTTTTGTTTTTTAAGCTCACCTTCATTATATAAATTAAATATTTTAATAATTCCATTTTTCCATTCAGGATGNCCTAAAAGTATGTAGCTGATTAAAATCATTAAGTTGGAATTTTTGTAATCTAATGATGAAATCCATATGTGGATTTCTTTGTTATTTCCAAAACTTTTATCACATGTACTGAGTGTAAGAATATCTACTTCTATTTCTTTTAAAAGTTCATAATTATTAATTATTTTTTGAAGTTCCAGTAAATTTTCTCTTTTATATTCAAATAAAATTAAATTATGTCCTTTTCCAGAAGTTGATGGTAATTGAATAGTTTGTGCAAGTGCAGATGTATAAGACGGGCTAACTATTGTATCTATATATAAATTTTTACTACTTCCTTTTCCAATTTTCATCAATTTCTTTACATCTTTTTTTGATTGTTTATATGTTTTTTTAGTTAGTTTTCCTTTGATAAAATGAATATATGTACCAAAACCATATTTTAATGACAGCCATCTCATGANGTCAAAAGCATCACTTTTAGAAAAAGAATTATCTGAAATGCATATAGTAAATGGTCTCCATTGTTTTTCTTTTATATCATCATCTTGACGCTGTAAAAAAAGTTGTATTTTTTGATTTATTTGGAATATTACTCCTTTATATAATCTTTCAATTCCTGAATTTTTTTGTTGACTTTTACTTATAATTAAGTATAAAAAAATCATTGTTAAAATAGAAATTATTGAAAAAATAAAATCTATTTTAAACATAAGCCAAAAAGATAGAAAAGCTCCAATTAAAGATATNTACCAACGTGATTTAAATGTTGGTCTATAATATGGATCNGCACTAAAATGTTCTAATAATGAAATTAAACAAATTGTACCATATGTAATCATAAAAAACATTGTTATAATCGTTGCAACTTGATTAATATCTCCTATTGAAACAAATATCATTCCAATAATACATGTGATTATTGATGCATTAATTGGCTCATTTGTATTTTTTTTACCTTTTGATAGCCAATTATTAATTTTTTTTGAAGGAAAGATATTGTCATTTCCTATCGCTTGTAATACTCTTGGTGCTACCATGATTGCTCCTAATGCAGATGATATTGTTGCACAAGCTAGTCCAATTGGTACAATTGGTAATGAATCACCAAATAATGCAATATCATTCATTATCATCGGATTTGTTGTAGCTTGGTTTTTTAATTCTAAAAGAGGAGCAGAGTGAACCAATTTTAGAGAAACTAAAATATATATTATAATGCCCGTTAATGAAGCTAATATTGTTCCTCTTGGAATAGATTTTCTAGGATTTTTTAAATCNCCNGATAATCCTAGNCCTGCAGTTATTCCAGTAAATGCTGGGAATATAATAGCAAAAACAGCAAAGAATTCTAACGAATTTATATTTTGAAATGAATAGTCAACATTCCAATTTTCTTTGCTTTCAATTGGTTGCCCAAGAAAAAATAAAATAAGTGTAAAAGCAAGTATAACAACTACATAATTAATTGTTTTAACACCAATTCCTGCTCCTTTTGTAAGCATCAAAATTGAAAAAATTAACATAGAAAAAATTCCAAAATAATATTTTAANTCTTNTGGAGAGAAATTATTAACTATATCATTTTGAACAAGGTAGTTGCAAAGAGGCCAACTAGCTTCTGATAATGCAATAACATAAAATGCAACACTTATTGAATGAGATAAGTATAATGCAAGTCCAATTGTTCCACCTACATTTAAACCAAATGATCTAGAAATAATATAATATGANCCTCCCCCTTCAACTTTTTTATTTGTAGCTATTTCAGCGATTGCTAGAGCTGTTGGAATTGTAATTAAGTGTCCAAGTAAAATTATGGCTAAAGCACCAATAAAACCTGTTTCTCCAACAGCATAACCAAATCTNAGGAATAAAATTGCTCCTAGTATTGTTGATGCAGCTGTCATATAAACAGGCAGAGTACCGAATTTTCTTATAATTTTTGACAAAAATNAGATTAATTTTNACCAAATTTATATAAATATAATTAAACCCAATGTTAAAAATAATTCCATTACAGTATCTNGTTGCTCATTTATTTTTTGNTTTTGGATGGTTTAGTTTATATTTTTCTGGCATCTTTTCCTATTCTTTAATCATATTTGGATTCGTTATTTTGCCTATTTTCGAAATATTTTTACCTAAAGTTTCAAAAAATAGTTTTTTTGATATAGATGAAACTAAAAATAGTTTTATATATGATGTTATTTTATACCTAACAATNCCTTTTCAAGTANTTTCTATTTTTTTATTTCTNTANGTAATAAACCATTTTAATTTATCTACGTATGAGCTTATNGGAAAAACATTGTGCATGGGTACNTTATGTGGCCATTCTATAAATGTTGCTCATGAACTTGGTCATAGAAAAAATAATTATGAGCAATTTTTATCAAAAATATTATTATTGTCTAGTTTATATATGCATTTTTTTATTGAACATAATAGAGGACATCATTTAAAAGTTGCAACTGATAAGGATCCAGCCTCNGCAAAGAAAAGTGAATGGTTATATNTTTTTTTCANTAGATCTATAGTTTTCCAATANATTTCTTCATGGAAGATNGAATATAAACGTCTTAAGATAAAAAGAACATNNTTTTTCTCATTAGNTAACNAAATGATTCAATTCACTTTAATTCAATTAATTTTATTANTAACCATATTTNTTATGTTAAATATGTTTTCAGTATTATTATTTTTCATTGCAGCTTTTTTTGGAATAATTCTTCTTGAAACTATTAACTATGTTGAACACTATGGTTTAGTTAGAAAGTTAAAAGATAACGGACGTTATGAAGCAATATCTAAATTTCACTCATGGAATTCAAATTATCCTCTTGGAAGACTTTTTTTCTTTCAATTAACACTTCACTCTGATCATCATATGAAATCAACCAAGAAGTATCAAAAATTATCTCACTTGGAAGCTGCNCCACATCATCCAACTGGATATCCAGGNATGATGATACTTTCATTTATCCCTCCTTTATTTTTTTATTGTATGAATGATTTAGTTGAATTTTATAATCATAAGAAAATAGAGTCAAAAAAAAATATTTNTTAGTCCTATTAATTTTAACTGTTATTTAAATTATATTTGCTCTTCTTTAAAAAAGCATGTCAAATGAAAAATATTTTAACTTTTTTTTTAATTCCTCTATTTATTTTTTCACAAGATTATAGTCAATATTTTCAAATGAATTCAAATAAAAATGGTAAAGTCTATGGAAAAATTAAAGACTCAGAATCATCAGATTTTTTAGAATTTGCTACAATTACTATCATTAACCCTGGACTTTCTAAACCTATTGAAGGTACTATTTCTGATTCAAAAGGAATGTTTATTATTGATTCATTATCAATCGATAAATATCAGTTATCTGTATCATTTGTTGGTTACGAATCACAACTAATAGATTTTGANTTAACGAATGATGAGCCAATTAAGAACTTTAAAACTATTAAACTTAATCCTTCATCCTCTTTATTGGAGGAAGCTGAGTTAATTGATGAAAAACCTATTTATGAAAGTAGTTTTGAAAAAATTATTTATAATCCTGAAAATGACTTAAGTCAATCCTCTAGTGATGCTTTAGATGTTCTAAGGCAAACACCACTACTTTCTGTTGACATTGATGGAAATGTTTCATTNNGAGGTTCACAAAACATTAAATTTTTAGTTAATGGTAAAGAATCTTCTTTTTTAAAAGGNTCTAAAGTTTCTGATGTTTTACAAATGATTCCCTCAGAGCAAATTAAAAAAGTTGAAGTAATCACAAGTCCAACTGCAAAATACGATGGTGAAGGAGATTCTGGAATTGTAAATATTGTTACCAAGCAAGATAAACTAAAAGGCTTTACAGGGAATGTGAGAACTTATAACGGAACTAGAGTTAATAGATCTGGTTTAAGTATGAGTTATGGAAATGATAAATTTGGAATTTCTGGAGGTTTTGGAGCTCGATATGGATGGCCAAGAGAAGGTAGATCTTCATATTATAGAGAAGTTTTTGATTCACTTGGTATATTAACTAATACTTTATCATCTAATGGTGTGTCAATGGGAAATTGGGTTAGTTACAACACATATTTTGATGCTTATTACGAAATAAATCCACAACTAAATTTATTATCTTCTTTTTGGTATAGTGGTATGAGATATACTAATGAAAATGATTTAGAATATACTATCAATAATATATCTCCTGCATTTTATCTTGATAATTATTCATCTTGGCAAAATACAGATAACTCTGATATTGAATTTGAATGGACTACAGACTTAGTAAAGAAGTTTTTAAATAATGAAGATAGGGAGTTAAGATTTGCTTTTCAACTTGGTGGACATATTCATGATGATTTAAATGAAGCCACTCAAATAGGTTTTGAAGATTTTAACAGGTCAAATACTAATTATGGTACCGGAAGTTCTTATACATTTCAAATAGATTATGTTCATCCAATCTCAAGTAAAGTTAAATTAGAANTAGGTAGTAAATATATAAATAGACTACATTCTGCAGATTATCAAACACTAAATAACCAATATTCTCCATCTGAAATTATTAATGATTTGACTGATGTTTTTGATTATGANCAAAGCGTATTTGCTTCTTATATATCTTCTAATATAGAATTACCAAAAGATTTTTCATTAGTTATNGGATTTAGATATGAAGGAACTGAAACTGCTGGTGAATATNAAGTAAGAAGCGATGTTATAGAAAAAAATACCTATAATAACTTTTTACCTAGCTTTGTTTTATCTAAAAAGATTGGATTTGCACAAACTTTAAAACTNTCTGTTACATCTAGGATCAATCGTCCTGATATGCATTATATTAATCCTAATATAGTTTCTCTTGATTCTAAAAATACAACTATTGGAAATCCTTACCTAGATCCTGAAAAAACACAACAAATTGAATTAGGTTTTAGTAATTTTATGCCAGGTTTAATGACTAATATGTCATTATATTATAAAAAGAAATATGATGTAATAGAAAGCTTTATTTCTCTTATAGGTGATACATCTGTTACAAATTATTATAATATTGGTGAGAATAGTGCTTTTGGATTTGATTTTTTCGGAAATCTAAAAATTAGAAAAAAATTAAATTTAAGAGGATGGTTTGACTTATCATCGTATGAAACTGTTGGAAGAGGTTCNTACCAAGGAATATCCCGAAATGCNTTTAAATATAAATTTGGTTTAAATGCAACCTTAGAATTGGGTAATAATTATATGATTGAAAGTCGTGGTTGGTTTAATTCCCCAAGACAGACTGTTCAGGGTACTGTTCCTAGTTTTTCTATGTTTACTTTTGGAATAAAGAAAGAATTTAAAAATAAAAGAGGATCTATTGGTATAGGAGTTGTTGAGCCATGGTCAAAATATAAATCATTCAAAACAGAATTATCAGGTAATAATTTTAATCAAACCAGTGATAATCAAAGATTATTCAGATCAATTAACATTAANATAAAGTATCAATTTGGTAAATTAAAGTTTGATCCAATTAAACAAAAAACAAATATTAATAATAATGATTTAATGGGTGGTGATGGAGAAGGAGGAGGTGAATTTTAATATTTTTGTATGAAAACAATTCATGATTGGTTTGATGATTATGGTGATAGTCATCAAAATAAAACAAATAAAATAATACATTGGATATGTATACCCATGATATTTTGGAGCATCATAGCTTTATTATCAATTATACCAAGCAATTATTTAAATTTCTCAGATTCAAATTTTTTAAATAGTTTTTTTCACTGGGGAACAGTAGTTATTTCTCTTGGTTTATTATTTTACTTTCGACTATCAATTCCCATATTTTTAGGAATGCTTTTTTTTTCAATTTTAATTATTCTTGATATATACCTTGTAGAATATTTTTTTGAAAAGCATAAATTTTGGGGTTTATTTAATTCTGTAAATTTATCAAGTAAAACTTTTGTACTGTACCTATCTGTTTTAATTTTTATTTTTTCATGGATTTTACAATTTTTAGGTCATAAAATTGAGGGTAAAAAACCTTCTTTTTTTAAGGATATACAATTTTTATTAATTGGACCTGCTTGGTTAATAGGTTTTATTTTTAAAAAACTTAAAATTAAATTTTAGTATTATGGTCGATATTTTTAAAGATGAACTTAATTTATCTTCAAATGAACCAGATGTAAATATAAATAAAGAAGAATTTATTAAAGTTATAAATTCTAGGAGAAGTGTTAGAGTTTATACAAATGAAAAAGTAAAGGAAGAAGATATATTAAGCTGTTTAAAACTTGGATTATTAGCACCAAATTCTTCTAATTTACAACCTTGGGAATTTTACTGGGTAAGGTCAGAAAATAAAAAAAATAAATTAGTTGAATATTGCTTAAATCAACCTGCTGCAAGAACTGCTGCTGAGTTAATTGTTTGTGTTGCTAAACCAATGGCATGGAAAAAAAATAAAAAAAAAATGTTGGATTTAATAACCAAAAATGATAAAAAACCTCCTGAAGCTGTTGTAAATTACTATAAGAAAATAGTACCCTTAGCTTATAATCAAGGAATATTTGGAATAAGAGGATTTATTAAGAGTATAATTATATTTTTTATAAGTTTTTTTAGACCTATTCCAAGAGAACCTGTTTCTTTTGCTGATATGAAAGTTTGGTCACAAAAAACTACTGCACTTGCATGTCAAAACTTAATGTTATCATTTAGAGCTTTTGGTTATGATACTTGCCCAATGGAAGGAATAGATTCTTATAGAATTAAAAAACTTTTAAAACTATCTAATACTGATCAAATTTGTATGGTTATAAGTGTTGGTAAAAGAGCTAAAAATGGAGTTTACGGAAAAAGAATCCGTTTTGATGATGAAGATTTTATTCACCAAGTTTAGTTGAGTTTTCATTTGTTAACTTATTTCTAGTACTTTTTAACTACATTTGTATTATCCATCAATTTTTTATAGCATGTTTTTAAAGAAATTATTATTTTTTTGCTTGTTTAGTTTTTTTTCTTTTTCACAAGTAAATTTTAGTGAAGATATATCCCCAATTATCTATAATAATTGCACAGAATGTCATAGACCGGGTCAATCTGGACCTATGTCTTTTACTAATTATTTAGAAGTATCTTCTTTAGGTTCAATGATTGAATATGTAACTCAATCTGGTTATATGCCTCCTTGGCATGCAGATACAGATTACTCAAATTTTATTGGTGAAAGAGGCTTATCAGATGAAGAAATTAGTTTAATTTCTGAATGGGTAGATAGTGGTATGCCTCAAGGTAATCCTGATTTAGAAGCAACTATACCAGAATTTCCTGATGGATCCGCTGTTGGAATTCCTGATGCTGTTTTTACTATGGAAGAGGAATATTTAATTGAAGGTAATAATCAAGACGATTATAGAGTTTTTGTTTTTGAAACAAATTTCCCAGAAGATAAATATTTAAAATCTATTGAAATAATTCCAGGAAACTATGCTGCAGTTCACCATGTTTTAGTAAATATTGATGATGGAGCTTGTGCAGCTATAGATGCTTCAACACCTGAATATGGATATGAATGTGAAAGTGGTTTTTGTACTGGTGAAATTCCTCAGTTATCAGCAGGTTATACACCTGGTATGATCCCTCCTCTATGGAACAATGATGTCGGTATGTTACTTCCTGCTGGTGCAGATATTTCTATACAGATGCATTATGCACCAAGTCCAATTGATCAATATGATCAATCTTCAGTTAATTTATTTTTTAAAGAAGAACCTGTTTTAAGAGAAGTTGAGGTAACAACTATAGTAGATACACAATTATTAATTCCAGCTAATGAAGTTTATGAACACTATGTTTCTTATGAAATTGAAGAAGATATTAGTCTTATAAGTATTCTTCCTCATATGCATTTAATTGGAAAATCATGGCTTGTTTATGCAGAAAATAATGGTGATACTATCCCTATTATTAGTATTCCTGAATGGGATTTTAATTGGCAAAATTTTTATCAACCAGAATATATGTTGAAATTACCCCAGGGTTATACATTACATGCTTATGCTGTATATGATAATACTTCTTCAAATCCTTTAAATCCCAATAATCCTCCACAAAATATTCCTTGGTGTGATTATACTACTTGTGAAATGTTTTTTCTTCCTTTTTCCTATGTTCCATATCAAGAAGGAGATGAAAATATTTATTTAGGTAATAGTGAAGATTTAGGATGTACAGATCCAAGTGCATGTAATTATAGTTCAGAAGCTATTATTGATGATGGAACTTGTGGCGTTTCAGATGATTGTGGAGAATGTTTTATTCCTTGTTGTTTTAACACTAATACTAACAATTGCGACTATAATGTCACTGAACAAGATTGCGAATATTTTTGGGCTGATTTCGATATTGTTTCTGATCCAGAACAAAATATATTTTGGAATACAAGTTGCTCTTTTGGCTGTACAGATTTACAAGCATGTAATTATAATTCAAGCGCTACCGATGATGATGGTTCTTGTGTTTACATTGATGGTATTTGCGATTCATGTGAAAATGGTATTATAATTGATAACGATGCTGATAATGATGGAATATGTGATGGTGATGAATTAGAAGGTTGTACTGATGCATTAGCTTGTAATTATAATGAGCTTGTAACTAATGATGATGGAACTTGTGAATATGCTGAAGAATATTATGATTGTGATGGTATTTGTTTAAATGATACTGATAATGATGGTGTTTGTGATGAAATAGATGATTGTTTAGGTGAAATTGACGAATGTGGAGTTTGTAATGGAAATGGTCCTGAAGAGTATTATGATTGTGATGGGAATTGCCTAAA
>PAZG01000005.1 GCA_002715445.1 Flavobacteriales bacterium
TAAATATCATTTTGAAACTAAACTAAAAATTAGAGTTTCTGATTTAAATTATGGTGGGCATTTAGGTAATGATTCAGTTTTATCTCTAGCACATGAAAGTAGAGTAAGGTTTTTTTTAAATTTAGGTGTAACTGAAAGGGATTTTTTTAATGTTGGACTAATCATGGCTGATAGTGCAATAAAATATAAATCTCAAGGTTATTTAAATGAATCTATTTCGGTTAAAATATCCGTTACAGAATTCAGATCGCATGGATTTAAACTTTTTTATTTATTAAAAAAAGATTCTAATATAGATTTGGCATATGTTCAAACAAGTATGGTTTGTTATGATTACGATAATAGTAAAATTTTACCATTGCCTGAGGATTTTAAAAATTTGTTGAATGAGAGTTCTTAGTTTATTTAGCTTTTTATTAGTATTTCAATTTTCCTTTACTAATGATAATAATAAAATTGATTTACCTCCTTATTTATACCAAAATAACTCTAATTGGGTAGATTCAATGTTAAACCAAATGTCAATTGATGAAAAAATAGCTCAGTCATTTTTTGTTGCAGCAAATAGTCATTCTTTAGAAGAGACTGAAGATTTTTTTAGAGAAGTAGATAGTTTAATAATAAACTATAAAGTAGGTGGATTAATTTTTTTTAGATCTTCGCCAAAAAAAATAAAACAACTAGTAGAAAGATATCAAAATATTTCTAAAGTTCCTTTAGCGAACTCTATTGATGGAGAATGGGGTGTAGCAATGAGAATTGATAGCATACAACCATTTCCCCTCTCAATGTCATTAGGTGCAATTCAAAATGATTCGTTAATTTTTGAAATGGGAAAGCAAATAGGAGATGAGCTTAAGTCATTAGGAATTCATGTTAATTTCGCTCCTGTTTTAGATATAAATAATAATCCAAATAATCCAATTATTGGTATGAGATCATTTAGTGAGAGTAGAGAAATTGTCTATAAAAAATCACTTAAATATATGTTAGGTCTTCAAGAAAAAAATATTTTAGCATCAGGAAAACATTTTCCTGGTCATGGGGACACAGATGTAGATTCCCATCATAACCTACCAATAATTTTGCATGATAAAACAAGAATTGATAGTGTTGAACTATATCCTTTTAAAAAGCTCATTCAATCTGGTATTGGTTCAATAATGGTTGCTCATATATCTTTACCCAAAGTTGATAATCAATCAAATAGACCTGCAACATTTTCAAATTATATAATTAATGAAATTCTTAAAAAGGAACTTGATTTTCAAGGTCTAGTTATCACGGATGCTTTAAATATGAAAGGTGCATATAGTGAAGGTTTAAAGCCGGGAGAGATTGAATTTAATGCTTATATGTCAGGTAATGATATATTATTATATCCTGACAACATATATGAAGCTATCAATTTAATTAAAAATGCTTACGAATCTAATCTTATCGATGAAGAAGAAATTAATAATCGATGTAAAAAGATTTTACTTATGAAAGAATGGGTTGGTTTAAGCTCTAATCTAAATAATTGCAAGGAATTTAAAATTAATGAAATAGAACATGAATTATTGGAATATAAATTAAGTAAAGAAGCAATTACTGTTTTAAAAAATGATAATCTTTTGCCACTAAACAATTTATTTAATAAAAAAATAGCATATGTTCATATCGGCAATGGGTTCGGAAATATTTTTTATAATTCTTTAAATCGATATATGCCAATTGATAAATATAATTTTAATGATTTTACAGATCATGAAAAATTGTTAAAAGAATTAGAAAAATACGATGTAATAATATCTGCTATTCATGATGGTTCTGGAATAAAACCTTGGAAATCTTATAAGCCTTCTAAAAAAGAAATTAATTTTTTAAATAAAGTTAGTTTACTTAAACCAACTATATTAAATTTATTTACAACCCCATATAATCTAAATTATTTTTTAGATGATAACTTTAGTTCGATAATTATTTCATATCAAAATAACTCATCTTTTCAAGAATTAACAGCCCAGCTAATATTTGGTTCATTAGGTTCAAAGGGCAAGTTGCCTATTTCTTGTGGAAATTATGATATTGGTGATGGAATAGAATTAAGTAAGAGAAATATAATTGAATTTTGTTTGCCTGCGGAAGTTGGGGTTAATAAATCAAGTTTAGTGAAAATTGACTCTATTGTAAATAACGCTATAGAAATGAAAGCAATACCTGGAGCTCAGGTTTTAGCATCTAGATATGGTAAAATATTTTACTCAAAATCATTTGGACATCATACTTATGACTCTATTAATATTGTTAAAGACACAGATATATATGACTTAGCATCAGTAACAAAAATTGTTGCTGCAGCACCTATATTTATGAATTTAATGAAAGAGTCAAAAATTTCATTAAATGAAGTATTAGGAGACTTTTTTGAGTTAGAAGAAAATGATATTAGGAATGAAATTACTTTTTTCGATATTTTTACACACCAATCTGGTTTGTATCCTTGGATTCCTTTTTACAAATCATATATAGATGAATTTGGAAATTTGAATGACACAGTTTTTAGTCAAAGAGAATCTGATAAATTTAATTTAAAAGTTGCTGATAATTTATTTTTTAGAGTTGATTTTATTGATTCTATTTCAAAAAATATTTTAGAGTATCCTTTATTAGAATCAAATGATTACAGATACAGTGATTTAGGTTATTATTTATTTAATGATATATTAACTAAAAAAAAGAGAATAAATATTGAAGATTATTTAAATGATAATTTTTTTTCGTCTATAGATGCTTTAAGAATTAAATATAATCCCATAAATTCTTATTCTTTAAATAACATTGTTCCTACAGAAAATGATAAACATTTTAGGAAACAACTTTTAAAGGGTTATGTTCATGATCCTGGAGTGGCTCTTTTTGGCGGTATAGGTTTACATGCTGGATTATTCTCTAATGCTATTGATTTAGCTAAATTTATGCAAATCTATCTAAATAAGGGATCATATGATGGAGAGGATATATTTGATAGTTATTTGGTAAATTTTTTTACTAAATCACATTTTCAATACTCTGGAAATAGAAGAGGTGTTTTTTTTGATAAACCAAATATTCAAAATATAGAAGATGGTCCCTGTTCAGTNTATTCATCTTTAGAAAGTTTTGGCCACTCTGGATTTACTGGAACCTTAGTGTGGGTGGATCCAAAGGAAGAATTAATTTTTATATTTTTGTCAAATAGAGTTCATCCTGATCAAGAAAATAAACTATTAATTGATCTAGATGTTNGAACAAAAACTCAATCAATTATTTACGAATCTATAATTAATTAATTATGCTTAAAAAAATATTTTTTTTGTTATCAATTTTTTCATTTTCTCAGAACATAACAGATTCAAATGGTCTAAAGCAAGGAAAATGGGACCTTTTTTATCCAAATACAGATNTTATTTCTGAGACAGGTATCTTTTTAGATGATAAAGAAGACGGTTTGTGGGTTAAATACCATGATGATGGAATTATAAGGGAAATAGCTAATTACACATTAGGTAAATTAGATGGGGTTAAAATTTTATTAGATAAAAAGGGAAAATTGATTCAGCAAGAAAATTATATNAATGGTGAATATAATGGTTCGCAATTATATTTTCATGAAACTGGTAAAATTAAAATGAAAATTTATTATGAAAATGGTGAATTAAATGGTGAGTTAAATAAATATTATAGAAACGGAAAAAAACAAGAAATATCTAATTTTGAAAATGGAGTTAAAAATGGATTATCTATTTGGTTTTTTGATAATGAAAATATTAGTATGGAATATCCATATAAAAATGGAATTATTGAGGGTTTGGTAAAAACATATTATGATAATGGGTCTATAAAATCTGAAACAAATTATTTTAACAATGAAATGGAAGGTGAAAGTAAAACATATTTTCAATCAGGTAAAATTAAATCCTTAGATATTTATAAGGGAGGAAAAAAGAATGGTGTTTGTTTTATTTATGATGAAAATGGACTAATTCTTAGTGAAGTTAATTATAAAAACGGAGAAAAAATTGATTAAGATTGGNATAGTTTGTTATCCTACTTTTGGTGGNAGTGGTGTAGTTGCTACTGAATTAGGAATTGCTCTTTCAAATAATAATTTTCAAGTTCACTTTATTTCATATGAAAAGCCTGTCAGATTAAATCACTTAAATGAAAAACTTATTTTTCACAAAGTTAAAGTTCCAAATTATCCTTTGTTTAAATTTCCCCCTTATGAATTAGCATTAACAACAAAAATTGTTGAATTAGTTGAATCTGAATCCATAGAAGTTTTACATGTACATTATGCAATTCCGCATGCTTATGCAGCAGTTAGTGCTAAAAAGATTTTACAAGGCAAAGGATACAATATTCCTATTATTACAACTCTTCATGGCACAGATATAACCTTATTAGGTAATCAGCCCTCTGTTCGTTCTGTTATAAATTATTCAATAAATGAGTCAGATATTGTAACAGTAGTTTCTGAAAATTTAAAAAAAGAAACAATTAAAAATTTTGAAATTNATAAAGAAATTAAAGTNATTCCTAATTTTATNGATATAAATAAACTTAATNTNAACACAAAAAAACCATCTTCAAATACTAAAGTACTAACTCATATATCTAATTTTCGACCTGTTAAAAGAGTTTTAGATGTAATTAATATTTTTAAAATAATTGATAAAAATATAGATTGTAAATTGTTTATGATAGGAGATGGNCCTGAAAAAGTTTCTGCTGAAAAATTAGTNAATGAATATAATTTAGATAATAAGGTNTTTTTTCTCGGTAATATGAATGATATAGAAGAAGTATTAATAAAAACAGATTTATTTTTATTACCATCTGAAAGCGAAAGTTTTGGTTTAGTTGCTCTTGAAGCTATGGCTTATTCAATTCCTGTGCTTACAACAAATAAAGGTGGTATAACAGAAGTTGTTGATAACAATCAAAATGGTTTTACAATTAATGTTGGTAATGTGACTCTTATGGCAGAAAAAGCAATTACAATTTTAAACAACAATATGATTTATTCGAAATTTAGTAAAAAAGCCTTTGATAAAGCTATGCAATTTGACATAGTTAATATATTACCTATGTATGAAAGTGAATATTTTTCTTTANTAAAATAATTATTTATTTAATCTTAATTCTTTAATTCTTTGTTTTAAAAATTCACCAGCTGTTATATCATCATATTTTTTTGGATTTATAGAACTGATGCAGTTAGGAAGACAATTTAATGACATTTCACTTCTAGGGTGCATAAAAAAAGGTATTGAAAATCTGGGTTTATTCCATTCCTCTTTTGGTGGATTAATTACTCTGTGAATAGATGAATGAAGAACATTATTTGTCAATCTTGACATCATNTCACCAATATTTACTACTACATGCCTTGGAATAGCTGTAATAGCTATCCAATCCCCTGACCTGTCTTTGACTTCTAAACCACTTGCGCTAGCGCCCATTAGAAGAGTAATTAGGTTTATGTCTCCATGTTCTGCGGCTCTGACTGAACTGCCAGGATCTTCTTTAATAGGTGGGTAATGTATAGCCCTTAAAATACTATTCCCTTTANATACTTTATCTGTAAAATAATTTTCTTCTAGATTTAAATGTAAAGCTATTGCATTTAAAATAGTATTTCCTGCTTTTTCTAGAGTTTCAAATACATGNCTACCTATTTCATTAAATTCAGGAATTTCTTCACAATATATATTTGGTTCATATTCTTTATTTAAGGGGTCATTATCATCTAAGGTTTGACCAAAATGCCAAAATTCTTTTAAATCATGATGCTTAAAGCCTTTTGCTGTTTCTCTACCAAAAGAAATAAATCCTCTTTGACCATTTAATTCTTTTTTTTCATATTTTTTTTTTGTTGAATTAGGTAGTTCAAAAAATTGTTTTGTTTTTTCATACAATTTNTTTTCTTCATCATTAGATAATCCATAATTTTTTATACTAACGAATCCTATATTTTCATAAGCTTCTCCTAAATCTTTAACAAATTTTATTTTTTTATTTGGGTCGAAATAATCTAGTAAATCTAAAGATGGTATTGTTTTCATAAAGTAAATTGTTTGATAGTAAATATTGTTTGTCAACAAACAAATTTAATACTTTTTTCATTAATACTTATTTCAACTTTTTTATCTAAATTAACACTTTCACCATCAACATGCATTAGAATATTATCACTGCTATCAATTGTTATATTGTTAGATTTATATGTTTTATATAATTTGGACTTATTTATTTTACCAAAGTAAAATTTCCAAGTTAGGCTAATTAAATTAATNAAAGAACAATCCTCAATNAGACACAAATTAATTTTTCCATCGTCTATTTTTGCTTCAGGGCATATATAAAAATTATTCCCGTATTGTCTACTGTTGCATATTGCAATAGTAAAAGGATTAATATTTATTTTTTTTTCATTGAAACTAATTGTGTATTTTTTAGATNTATATTTATTTAATAAATAAAATGATAAATACATATATTTAAACATTCCTCTTTTTTTTTCCTGAGAAAAATATTTTGCCACAAAAGCATCATATCCAATGCCAGCTACATTAAATGAAAATAGATTATTAATGCTTATAGAATCAATTTCTTTATAACAATTATTATTTATTGTAGTTATACAATCTTCTATATTTTTAGTTAAGCCCATTTCATAGGCAAGTCCATTACCAGATCCGATTGGAATAACTCCGATTTTGATATTTGTATTAACAATTTCACTACAAATTTCATTAACTGTACCATCTCCACCAACTGCTACAAAAAAATTAGTATTATTTTTAATTTCTCTTTTGGTTATTTTCCTTATATCATATTTATTTTTAGATAATTCTATTTTATATTGAAATTTTGATACGTCTAATTTTTTTTTGATAATTTCAATTACGTGATTATATTTTTGATATCCCGCTTTAGGATTAATTATAAAACAAATTTTTTCCATCTAAAGATTATAATTGAATATAATTCCAAAATTAATCATTAATTGTATATTTTTGAGTTAAGTATTGATAAACTATTATGTCTATTAAAATAAATTTTAAATCATCTTCTATTAACTCTAATATTTTAATTGATTTATANCATAAAATGTTAAAATCAAGAATGATAGAAGAAAAAATGCTTATTTTACTAAGACAAGGAAAAATATCAAAATGGTTTTCTGGAATAGGACAAGAAGCTGTTTCAGCTGGAGCTGTAGCAGCTCTCAATGAAGATGAGTTTATTTTACCAATGCACAGAAATTTAGGAGTTTTTACAGGCAGGAATATTCCTCTTAACAGACTCTTTTCACAATTTCAAGGAAAAAAAAATGGATTTACTAATGGTAGAGATAGGTCTTTTCATTTTGGTACTATTAATCATCATATTGTTGGAATGATATCTCATCTTGGTCCACAATTAGCAGTTGCAGATGGAATTGCTCTTGCTAATAAGCTATCAAAAAATAATAAGGTTTGTTTAGTTTTTACAGGTGAAGGTGGGACTAGTGAAGGAGATTTTCATGAAGCNCTTAATGTTGCTTCAGTATGGANTNTACCTGTTATTTTTTTAATTGAAAACAATGGATATGGTTTATCTACTCCTACATCAGAACAATATAATTGTAAGAATCTTTCAGATAGAGGTGTTGGTTATGGTATTGAATCAAAAACAATTGATGGTAATAATGTAATTGAAGTTTATAAAAATATTTGCAATATATCATCTAAAATAAAAGAAAATCCAAAACCATTTTTGTTAGAATGCAAAACTTTTAGAATGCGAGGGCATGAAGAAGCTTCTGGAACTAAATATGTTCCAAAAAAATTAATGGATAATTGGTCTAAGAAAGACCCTTTAATGAACTTTGAAGAANATCTATTAAATAAAAAAATTTTAAATAAAGATGACATCTCATCTATAAGGCTAAATATCTCCAATGAAATTAATAAAGCATTGGAAATAGCTTTTGATGAGGATGCTGTAAAAAGCAATAATAGTTTTGAATTAGATTCCGTTTATAAAAATCATGAGTTCTCTCACGTAAAACCATCAGAAGAATATTCTAAAATTAGATTTGTTGATGCTATTTCTGAAGCTCTCAAATATTCTTTGAGAAAAAATAAAAATTTAATTTTTATGGGTCAAGATATTGCTGAATATGGTGGTGTTTTTAAGATATCAGACGGTTTTATTGAAGAATTTGGTTCTGATAGAATAAGAAACACGCCTATTTGCGAATCTGCTATTGTTAGTTTAGCTTTAGGACTGTCTGTTTCTGGATACAAATCTATTGTTGAAATGCAATTTGGAGATTTTGTATCAAGTGGATTTAATCCAATCATTAATAATTTAGCTAAAATTCATTATAGGTGGGGTCAGTCTGCTGATGTAGTTGTAAGAATGCCTTGCGGAGCTGGAGTAAATGCAGGTCCTTTCCACTCTCAAACTAATGAAGCATGGTTTACTCATACCCCTGGTTTAAAAGTAGTTTATCCTGCTTTCCCATTTGACGCAAAAGGTTTATTAATTTCTTCAATTGAAGATCCAAATCCGATAATGTTTTTTGAGCATAAGGCTTTATATAGAACTGTTTCTCAAGATGTTCCTAAAGGTTATTATAATATACCACTTGGAGAAGCTAGCTTAATTTCTGANGGTAATGATATTAGTATAATCACATATGGAATGGGTGTTCATTGGGCGTTAAATTATATAAATCATAATAATAATATTTCAATAGATCTATTAGATTTAAGAACTTTAGTTCCGCTTGATAAGGATGCAATTATTAAAACAGTTAAGAAAACTGGGAAAGTACTAGTATTACAAGAAAGCAATGAGACAGGAGGTTTTGCTTCAGATATTTCTTCATATATTTCTCAACATTTATTTGAATATTTAGATGCTCCAATTTATAAGGTTTCTAGTTTAGATACGCCTATTCCATTTGCCGATTCATTAGAAAAAAATTATTTAGCTAATTCTAGGCTTTCTTCTAGTATCAATGATCTTTTTTCCTATTAGTTTATTTGATTTTATAAACATAATTAAATTCCAATACACACATATTTGAATATATACAATTTCAGCAATCCCATAACTTGGAAAAGGAATAATAAGTAATGCAGATAAAAGCATTAGACTTCCAGTAATAACGGAGAAGAAACCTTGTCTAACTTGTGAGAATGACATGAATAATCCAAAAAGAAATACAAAAAAATTATATGATAGAAAAAATGATAATGCAAATATTTTATGGGCTAATCCATATTTCATAGTAATAAGTGCTGTACCAATTAATGAAATGAAAGATAATGATAATATTATTTTTAAAATTAAGTTTAATATTCTGTTATTAATAAACTTATTAATAACNNCTTTACCNTTCCAAAATATTCCAATAGCTAGGATAATAAGAGAAATAAGCCAAAATAACGATGTTTTGTGAATTAGTGCAAAATATGATAGTGGTTTTTCAGTAAGCTTTACTTCTTTTGCAAAGTATAAACATATTAATGGAGAAATTATCCCAATAAGAATAGATGTTAAAATATATATTTTCCTAATATACTTTAGTTTTTTAACAGTTAGCTTGGATGTAATATATTTTAAAGATTCTATCATATGTTATAATGTATCCAAAAACTATACCAATTTAATTTATGATGATTATAAATATGGTTATTAAGGAGTTGTTATAACTTTTTTAATGTAATGTTGATTATTTCTTTTTCTTTTTTCTCTGCCGATTTTTTTATCTTTTCAGCTTCAGAAATAAGTGATTTAGCTAATTTTTTATCTGACAAGTCTTTACAATTAATTTTAACATTTAAATATCCTCCAATTACTGCAGATCTTGCGCATAGTGCAGCAACCCCAGCATCACTTACTGAGTTGGGGTTTCCTTCATTTGCCATTATTTTAATAATTTCCATAGAACTTTCAGATTCATGCATGATTTTTAATGGAACTTTAATAGCATTTAGTGTTGCATTAAAAATTGCATTATCTCTAAATAATTTTTCTTCTTTTGTGTTATTTGGAAGTCTAAAAGAGTTAATAATATCATTAAATGCTTCTGTATCTTTATCAACTAATTCCAAAAGGTTATTTAGATGATTTTGTCCTTTTTCAGCAATTTTAGAATAATAATTCCATTTTGAGTCCCAACCTCTTTTGTGACTGGATAAATTTGCAACCATTGTTCCTAATGCAGCACCTAATGCACCAATATATGCTGATATGGACCCACCGCCAGGAGCTGGAGATTCTGATGCAGTTGTCTGAGCAAATTGAGTTAAGTTTAATTCACAGAGTTTTTCTGTTTTATCCTTAATACTGTATTCAATTATTTTTTCATTGGGATTAAATTTTTCTAATTCATCTAGTCCCATACTTTTTATTGCAATTTTGATAATTTCCTCTTCAGAAATACCACATGATCTTTTTTGTTTTTTTAAAAAATATTTTCCAGCTTCAATCAATGACTGTAAAGGAATTAGTCCAATTAATTCAGATCCAGTAACTCGAATCCCTCTTTTTTGAGCAGATTTACATACTTCTTCAAAAACAATATGGATAGGAGTTTTTTTAATATTTGTTAAATTCATGGATATTTGAGCTACTCCATATTCCTCAATAAACCAGCCTATTGCTTTTACATGTTTTAATGAACCTGGTTTCCATATAGGATTATTTTTTTTATCTCTTAAAATCTTGCCTGTAAGAGTTCCTCCCTTTCTTGCTACTCTTCCTTTTTCTCTAACATCAAAAGCAATTGCATTTGCTCTTCTTGTAGAAGTTGTGTTTAAATTTATGTTATATGCAATTAAAAAATCTCTTGCTCCAATAACAGTTGCTCCAGTTTTTTTTGCTATTTCAAAAGATGGTTTACCGTAATCAGGCTTCCATTTTGGGTCACTTAATTTATTTTCAAGTTTTTCATATTCCCCAGATCTAATTGTAGCAAGGTTAACTCTTTCCTTACTTTGAGCAGAATTTTCATATAGATAAACAGGGATATTTAATTCATTTCCGACTTTTTTTGCAAGAATTTTAGAATATTTAATTGTTTCTTTCATTGAAACACCTGAAACAGGAATAAGTGGACATACATCAGTTGCGCCCATTCTAGGGTGTTCACCTTTATGTTTACTCATATCGATAAGCTCTCCTGCTTTTTTTATAGCTAAAAATGCTGCTTCAATAACATTTTCAGGATGACCTACAAAAGTAACAACAGTTCTATTTGTATCTTTTCCAGGTTCAACACTTAATAACCTAACACCATCTACTGCTTTAATTTCAGATGTAATTTTACTAATAACCTCAGTATCTCTTCCCTCAGAGAAATTAGGCACACATTCTATAATTTTATTTATCATTTTTAATCCTTTCTGAATATAGAAACTGCTCCAGATTTTATTTTGATTTTATTTTGGTCAGTATATTGATTTAAATTGTACTCAATTTTGTAATAATAAACTCCTTCTTTACAATTAACATTGCTTTTTCTTCTTTTTCCGTTCCAAGGTTTATTTTGCTCACCTTTTGAATTATATACAACCCTTCCTAATCGATCATATATTATCATTGAATATGTTGTAGCATCACAGTTCATGTTAGTTTCTTCGTCTCTAGTTGCATTCTTTTGTTCTGGAAAAAAATCGTTCAAACCATCTCCGTCAGGTGTAAATGCGTTAGGAATGTTAAATTCACAATTACATTCATTGATTGTTATAGAAACTTCACTAGACTCTTCTGTACCACAACTATTAGTAACTTCGACAAAGAAATAATTTTCATCATTCAAGTTATATTCTGATTCCAATACGTTTATGGATGAATTGTTTTCTCCATCAATTGGTAATCCATTTAAATACCATTGGTAAATATCGTTTGGATTATTTGTAGTGGCATTTAAAGTAATATCAGGGTCATCTTCACAGATTGTTATTCTTTCATTAGAAGAATAATTTTCAATATTAATTTCAGCCGTAGGGTAGTTTAAAAATAAAACTTGAGTTGTTGTATAAAGGGTGCCTTCTCCATCCGTTGCTTCCCAAGCAATTTGTTCAACATTTGCCCAAGGACTGTTCACATCAATTATTAAAGAGTTTCCAGTATGAATTAAAGAATTATTTTCAACACTAAAAGGAAGTTCATACCAAAATATAATATTATATTTTTCAGGAGTAACCAGTTCTAAAGTTTCTTCACCGCATATTTCATATATATCTTCAAATGGATATTCATCAACTGTTTGTCCATAGGAGAAACAATTTACTAGAATTAAACTGAAAATAATGAGTGTTTTTTTCATTTAAATAAAATAGGTTTCTAAGATACAAACTTAATGTTATGTTTTGGTAATCATTTATATATTTTTCCGTTTATTAAGACTTTTTTTATTACTGAGTTTCCAAACTTATAACCAATGTATGAAAGCGAAGGTATTTTTTTAGTAATTATTAAATTTGCTCTTTTTCCTATTTCGATAGTTCCATAGTCCTTTTGAAGTTCCATAGCATGAGCCCCATTAATAGTTGCTGCACTAATACATTCTTCAGGAGTCATTTTTAATTTCAAACATCCTAAAGATATAATAAACTCCATATTACCAGAAGGAGAAGATCCGGGGTTATAGTCACTTGCTAACGCAATAGGTAGATTACTATTTATCATTTTCCTGGCAGGTGGATATTTAAGTCCTAGAAAAAAAGCAGTACTAGGTAAAAGAGTACTTATAGTCTTACTTTTTTTTAATGCATTTATTTCTTTTTCACCTGTAAACTCTAAATGATCAACAGAAATAGCATTCATTTTTACTCCTACTTGTATACCGCCTGAAAAATCTAATTCGTTAGCATGAATTTTTGGCTTCATACCAAATTTTATACCTTCTTCTAATATTCTTTCAGTTTGTTTCGGGTTAAAAAAGCCTCTATCACAAAAAACATCTATATAATCTGCTAAATTTTCTTCAGCAACTTTAGGTATCATTTCACTAATTATTTTTTTTACATATTTATCAGAGTCGTGTTTATATTTAGTTGGAATAGCATGAGCACCTAAAAAAGTTGATTTGATGGGAATTTCAACATTTTCTTTAATTTGTTTAATTACTCTAAGCATTTTTAATTCTTGATCAGTTTCTAAACCATATCCACTTTTAATTTCTAAACAACCTGTACCTAACTTTATTACTTCATGAACTCGATTAATACTTTGATTAAATAGATTTTCTTCAGATGTTTTTTTTATAAGTTTAGATGAATTTAAAATACCACCTCCATTTTTTGCTATCTCTTCATATGAAAGGCCATTAATTCTATCAACAAATTCTTTCTCTCTGCTTCCAGAGTAAACTATATGTGTATGGCTATCACACCAACAAGGTAAAACCATACCTTCTTCTGCATCAATTGTTTTGATAATTTTAATCTTTTTAATTCTATTAATATCATTAATAGAACCAAAATCTTTTATTTTATTTTTTTCAATAAGTAACCAAGCATCATCAATTGAAGAAACTTTACTCATTTCCTTTCCTTTTTTTAACTCTGAGTTTTTACTTACTGTAATTAGTTTTTTAATGTTTTTTATGAGAGTTAACATCATTTAATTTTAAATTATTAACAATAAAAATACAATTGATATATTTGTTTTCAAATGATTCCTTTATTTTAATTAATTATGTCAAATACTTTTGGGCGCTTATTTAGACTCACTACTTTTGGAGAATCACATGGAACTTTAATTGGTGGAGTTGTAGATGGATTTCCAGCTGGATTCCCTTTAAACCTTGATAAGGTTCAAGATAAATTAAATTTAAGAAAACCTGGTTCTTCTAATTTGGTTTCCGAAAGGAATGAAAATGATATTGTTGAATTTCATTCGGGTTTGATTAAAAATATAACTATAGGGTCGCCTATTGCATTTATAATTAAAAATAAAGATAATAGGAGTAAAGATTATAATAATTTAAAAGAAATATTTCGACCTTCCCATGCTGATTTTACGTATCAAAAAAAATATGGAATTAGAGACCCGTATGGTGGAGGAAGGTCGTCTGCTAGGGAAACTGCTTGTAGGGTAGTTGCAGGCTCATTAGCTTCTCAGTATTTAACTAAAAAAGGTATATCTGTTTATTCTTATGTATCTTCAATTGGAAATATTGAATTAAATAAAAAAAATGATGACTTGGATTTATCTAATATATACAAAAACAGAGTTTTTTGTCCAGATAAATCTGTTGCATTAAAAATGGAAAATTTAATTAAAGAAATTAAAGAAAAAGGAGATACAGTAGGTGGGTGTGTTACAACAGTAATTAAAGGTGTTTCTCCTGGTTTAGGTGAACCAGTCTATAACAAACTAAATGCTAGACTTTCATTTGCAATGATGAGTATTAATGCAGCAAAAGGAATAGAATTTGGTTCAGGATTTAAGTCAACAAAAATGATTGGTTCTGAACATAATGATATATTCATAAAAAAAGATAATTCAATTAAAACTAAAACAAATAATTCTGGCGGAGTTCAAGGTGGCATTAGTAATGGGGAGGATGTTTGTTTTCGAGTTGCTTTTAAACCAGTATCTAGTATTCAAAAAAAACAACAAACTGTTAATAATAAAAATCAAGAAGTTAGTTTTTTAAGTCAAGGAAGGCATGATCCATGTGTAGTATCTAGAGCTGTTCCTATTGTTGAGTGTATGACATCAATTGTATTAATGGATATGTATTTGTTAAATTTAATTTCAAAATAGAATAATTATGAAAAAAATACCACTTCATGTAAAGATAATTATAGCCATGTTATTAGGTATAATTTGGACTTTTTTATCTGAAAATTTGGGAATTTTACAATTTAATATTGATTGGTTGGCTCCTTTCGGTGATATTTTCATGAGGCTTTTAAAATTTATTGCTGTTCCTTTAGTTTTATTTTCAATTATTAAAGGAGTTTCAGGTTTGTCAAATATTTCAGAATTGGGCAGGATGGGTTTAAAGACAGTTTTATTATACCTGTCTACCACCTGTATTGCTGTTTTTGTTGGATTATTTTTAGTCAATCAAATTGGACCGGGAAAGAATCTAAATATAGATTTAAAATTGGATCAAGATAATATTGACAAAATTTCTTCTATCCAAGATAATTATAATACTAAATCTAATGAAAGTCCATTACAATTTTTGGTTGATATGGTCCCTGAAAATATTTTCCTCTCTTTATCTGATAACACATCTATGTTACAAATAATATTTTTTTCATTATTTTTTGCTGCAATGTTAATTCTGATTCCTTCAAAGAAAAAGGTTCACATTGATAATTTAATTGATTCTTTTTATGAGGTTTTTTTAAAAATGGTTGATGTCGTAATAAGATACTGTCCCATATTTATCTTTGCGCTTCTGGCAGGGACTTTATCCAAGGTTTCTAAAGGAAATGAAGAAGGGATATTAAGTATTGTAAAGGGTTTAGGTTTATATGTATTAGTTGTTATTTTAGGGTTAATGATTATGGCTTTAGTAGTCTATCCCTTGTTTTTAAAATTTTTCACTAAAAATTTTTCATATAAAAAATTCTTTAAAGCCATTGCTCCTGCTCAAATATTAGCATTTTCTACTTCCTCAAGTGCAGCTACTCTTCCTGTAACAATGGATTGTGTTAGAGATAATTTAAAAATACCAAATAAAATTTCAGGATTTGTTTTGCCAATTGGAGCTACTGTTAATATGGATGGAACTAGTTTATATCAATGCGTTGCAGTTGTTTTTTTAGCGCAAATGCTAGGCTATGAACTTAGTTTAATCACTCAGTTATTAATTGCATCTACTGCAATATTAGCATCTATTGGCTCTGCGGCTGTTCCTAGTGCTGGTTTATTTATGTTAGTTGTTGTTTTAGGTGTTGCAGGAATTGATCCTATGTGGATAGCTTTAGTATTGCCTGTTGATCGTATATTGGATATGTGTAGAACAGTTGTTAATGTAACAGGTGATGCAACTGTTTGCTCGGTCGTTAATTCTTTTTCAAAAAAATAAAATAGGGAAACTTTTAAATTATTCTTCTTTTTTCTTTGATTCTAGCTTTTTTTCCAAATCTTTGGCGCATATAGAATATTCTAGATCTTCTTACTCTTCCTTCTCTTTCAACAACAATTTTTTCGATTATTGGAGAGTTAATAGGAAATATTCTCTCAACCCCAACTCCATTTGAAACTTTTCTTATTGTAAATGTTTCGGTATTACCTGAACCTTTTCTTTGCAACACAACACCTTTAAAAAATTGCGTTCTTTCTTTCTTTCCTTCTTTAATAGTGTAATAAACTGTTACTTGGTCTCCAGACTTGAATTTAGGAAGCTCTTTAGCTTTTGTTAGTTCGTTACTTATTTCGTTTAAAAAGTCCATTTGGTATAAATATTTATTTAGTCTGCAAAAATACAAATATCTTTAAAAAATAAAAGAAATATTACTATTTAATAATTTTAATTTTCTTTTTTGTTAATTTTCTTGATTGCTCTTCATTCCATTCTTTAATTTTTTTTGAATTTCCTGATAAAAGAACATAAGGCACTTTGTTTCCATTCCAATTTTCAGGCCTTGTGTATATTGGGGGAGCAATTAAATCATCCTGAAAAGAATCGAATAAGGCGGAACTTTCATTATTCATTACTCCAGGAATTAATCTAATAATAGAATCGCAGAGTGCTGCTGCAGGTATTTCTCCTCCAGATAAAACATAATTACCAATAGATATTTCTTGGTCAATAAACAAATCTCTTACTCTTTGATCTACTCCTTTATATCTTCCACACAATATTATTATATTTTTTTTTTGTGATAATTCATTGCATTTTTTTTGATTGAGTATATCCCCATCAGGTGTCATGTAAATTATCGTATCATATTTCCTTTTCTTTTTTAGATTTTGTATACATTTAGCTATTGGTTCTATTTTAAGAACCATTCCAGCTTCACCGCCATAACTATAATCATCTATCTTTTTGTGTTTATTTTCTGAATAATCTCTAAGGTCATGTATTTTAATTTTCACAATTTTATTTACAATCGCTCTATTTAAAATTGATGATGCAAAAAAACTTTCAAACAATGATGGTAATGAAGAAATAATATCAATTCTCATTTTTTTAAATCTTTGTCATAAAAATAGTTTAAATACATATTTTTATCAAAATAAAATCATTGACAAAATGTCATGATTAAATTATAATTAATTGTAAATCAATATATAATTATTACCCAACTATATTTATAGTTTAATATATAATATTGAATTTAAATAATTTAATTTAAATTAGTAATAACAAAAAAAACACTTTATAATCATGAAATTTAAGTTCATAATTTTGTTCTTTTTTTTCTTTACATCATCATTTACTCAAAGTTATGTTGATTATTCTAATGCATTTAGTAAGGCAAATCAAGAACATGCAAATACAGCTTTAAATGAAGATTATTTAAATGAAGAAGAAAAAAAAATTTTTTATTATTTAAATCTTTTAAGATTAAATCCAAAATTATTTATTGACTCTTTTCTTTCTACAAAGAATCAACAAATTCATTTACTAAGATGTAAATCTTCAAAAAAAAAATGTACTTACTTTAATTCATTAATTAGAGATTTATATATTCTTGATAAATTAAATATAATTAAACCTAATAAAGATTATTTTCAACACGCTTATTGTCATTCATATAAATCTGGTAAAAAGGGATATGTTGGTCATTCTCGTAACAAATCTGGTTGTTCAAGCTTACCTTTACCTTATGCTGAAAGTTGTCACTATGGCTCAGATTTAGCATTAGATATTGTTTTAGATTTATTAATTGATTGTGGAGTTTCAAATCTTGGTCATAGAAAAATGTTAATATCTAATAAATATACTATGATGGGAGTGTCTATTTCGGAGCACAAAAATTATAATTATAACGCGGTATTAGATTTAACCTATTAAATATGAATTACCTCATCATATGCATCAGCAACTGCTTCCATTACAGCTTCACTCATTGTTGGATGAGGATGGACAGCTTTTAATATTTCTTTACCAGTAGTTTCTAATTTTCTTGCAACTACTGCTTCAGTAATCATTTCAGTAACATTATATCCAATCATATGGCAACCTAACCATTCCCCATATTTTGCATCAAAAATTACTTTAACAAATCCATCTTTATGCCCTGATGCAGCTGCTTTTCCTGATGCAGTGAATGGGAATTTACCAATTTTTAACTCATAGCCTTCTTTTTTTGCTTGTTCTTCAGTTAATCCTACAGAAGAAATTTCGGGATAACAATATGTGCAACCAGGTATATTATTATAATCTATTTTTTCCACATCATGACCAGCGATTTTTTCTATACATAAAATACCCTCAGCTGAAGCTACGTGTGCAAGAGCTTGCGTATTTAAAACATCTCCTATAGCAAAATATCCGGGAATATTTGTTTGATAAAAATCATCTACAATTATTTTATTTTTTTCTGTTTTAATTCCAACTTCTTCTAGGCCAATATTTTCAATATTTGATTCTATACCAACAGCTGATAAAACAATATCACAAATAATTTTTTCTATTCCATTATTTGTTTTTATACTAACAACACAATTATTATTTTCAATATCGACTTTTTCAACAGAAGAATTGGTTAAAATATTTATTCCAGATTTTTTAAATGATTTAAATAATTGTTTTGAAATATCTTTATCTTCATTTGGGACGATATTAGGCATATATTCAACAATTGTAACATCTGTACCCATTGAATTGTAAAAGTAAGCAAACTCGACACCTATAGCACCTGATCCAATAATCACCATTTTTTTAGGTTTTTCTTTTAAAACCATAGCATCTCTATATCCAATTATTTTTTTTCCATCTTGTTTTAAATTTGGAATTTGTCTTGATCTTCCTCCTGTTGCTATAATTATATTTTTTCCGCTGTATTGACTAATATTTCCATCAAAATTAACTTCTACTATATTTTCTTTTTTAATTTTACCAAAACCATTTATGACTTTAATTTTATTTTTTTTCATTAGATAATTAATCCCACCACTCATACCTTCTGCAACTTTTCTGCTTCTATTAATGACCGAAGAAAAATCTACTGAAGATTTTTCAATGTTAATACCGTAATTTTCTGATTCATTAATATATTCAAAAACTTGTGCGCTTTTTAAAAGTGCTTTTGTGGGTATACATCCCCAATTAAGACAAACTCCTCCTAAGCTTTCTTTTTCAATTATCGCAGTATTAAAACCTAGTTGAGCAGATCTAATAGCAGTAACATATCCCCCTGGTCCACTGCCTATAATAATAACATCAAAGTCCATATTTTTTATTTTTATTCAAATATAATTATTTACAACTTGCAATCATTGAAATTTCAACATTAACATTTTTTGGAAGAGAACTAACTTCAACAGTTTCTCTAGCTGGGTAAGGTTTATTAAAATATTCTTTATATACATTATTAACATCATCAAAAAAAGTCATTTTTGATAAAAAAATACTGGTTTTAATTACATCTTCAAAGTTGCAGTTGGCCTCATCTAAGATGTAATTTATATTTTTCATTATTATTATTGTTTCTTCTTCAATAGTTTTAGCGTTAAATTTACCAGTTTCATTATCAATACCAATTTGACCTGATATGAAAATTAAATTGTTAATTTTGATAGCTTGGCTATATGAACCAATTGGTTTAGGTGCTTTTTTAGAATAAATTTCTTTTTTCATTATTATTTATGCGTTTATTAATAATAGATATTTTTGATTCATTTACTTATAATTTAATGCATATATGTAAAATATATATAAATCATGTTGATGTTATAAGAGTAAATCAAGTAAATATAAAACAATTACATAAATATGATAAAATAATTATCTCACCAGGACCAGGAATTCCTTCTGATTATCCTGTATTATTTGATATTATAAATGAATATAAGAACAATAAGTCTATTTTAGGTATTTGTTTAGGTTTTCAAACTATAGGAATATATTTTGGAGCTACTTTATATAATTTAAATCAAGTAATGCATGGTAAAAAAAGTTTAATCAAATTAAAATCTGATTCTATGTATGAAAATATACCTAGCGAGATATATGTTGGAAGGTATCACTCTTGGGGAATAAAAATAGAAGACCAAAAAAAATTAGAAATTACTTCAATAGATAATGATAATTGTATTATGTCTTTTAAGCATAAAATCTATGATATTAAAGGAATTCAGTATCATCCTGAGTCAGTACTAACTAAATATGGAGAATTAATTATCAAAAATTGGTTAAGTAGTTAGTATCAAAAACATTTTTCTTTTTACTTAATTTTAGATCCTGAAGAATTGAAGACTTCACCCTTATAATAAAATTATAACTTTTTTGATTTCCGAAAGGAATCCAGTTAAATATCATCTCCCAACAATGTAAATCTCTGTATATATCAATTTTAGTAAATGTAAAGTCTCTATTTTT
>PAZG01000006.1 GCA_002715445.1 Flavobacteriales bacterium
TGTAAAAAAAACATATAAAATTATTACAAATGCACTTTTTATTACTTTTTTTTAAAAAAAACATATTATTATTGATGATTATTTAAATAAAACTATTTTTTTTACAAAAAAATAATATACTTTGATTATTTAATTAAATTAATAAAATGTTGTTTTTTTTAAAAAAATGATAAAAAATTAACATTTTTTATCATTTTATGAATAAAATGAGCTTTTTTATAACTTATTGTAATCTTTTGGTAAAAATAAATCAAATTTCTGCAAATATTTAAACTTAATATATTATTTATAACGCGCTAAAAGCTGTTTGTTTAAAAGATATTTGTTAAATTTATAAAGCTATATAACCCCATATATAAGGTAACGCTTGAGAAATTAACACTTATATATATTAGCGTGAAGGTTTGTGATTAGCTAGGGCGGGTCTGGTTTTTAAAAACTGCAGAATTACCGAATTAATTCAACTATGCTAGAGTTTTTTATTGGAATTTCTCCAAGCCTTTATATGGGGGTATATGCTTTTAAAAATATACAATATCGATCGGAACCAACAGTGTTTGGGAATCTTGAATATCAAATGAACAATCATTATAACTTGGTTGAGACATACCTATATTCGGATTATTAGAAAAGCCAAATCCCTCTTGAGGAATAAGGTTTAAAAAGCCCCCAAAGGTAATGTCTCCGCTTTGATCCTCGTCATGAAAAACACTAACGGCATATGTTCCTGGGGCAATATTATTAAAATCAATTGTTAAGTCTACGCTACTAATAGGTATAACGGAATCTATATAGGCCTCTAATCCAGAATCAAAGTTGTCTGCATTGTTAAAAACAGCAATTGCTAAATCACCATCAGTGTTGTCTAAATTATAAATCTCTACGCGCAAGGAGGTAGAATTATTATCATCAAGGATTTCTTGTGGGGACGCGCCAAAATCATCATCTTTTTCACATGAAACAAAAAACACAAAAAAAATAAAAATTATAAAACTGTTTGTTTTCATGTTAATACATCATAATTATTTGAAATATTGAAAGAGTAATTAAAACAAGAACAAATATACCAATAAAATGAAAAAACTTAGATAAGTTTTCAAAAGCTGATTCTAAATCACTTAAATTATTTAAAATAATAAGGCTATTTATTTTTTTTGAAAATTGATATAAATAGTAACAAGGTAAAAGCATAGAAATGTAAATAATCAACATAACTAATAATATAGAACTCCGGCTATTTATAATTGAAATTAAAATATTTAAAGAACTTAAACCAAAAATAAAAAAACCAAAAAAAGCTAAAAACTTAGCCCATTTAGCCGACTTAGAAAGTTGAGTTTTAAAAAAATCATTTAAATTAAATTTTTCCATCATATCTTTATTTTAATATTCTTTTACCAAACAAAAACTTGTCTGACCAATAGTAGGGGTCATTGATTTTACTAATAATCACGCCTTTACTTGATGAGCTGTGTATAAAGTCATTGTTTCCCAAATAGAGACCCATATGGGTCACCAATTTTGAAGAATTTGTAGTATTTGTAAAAAAAACTAAATCCCCTTTCATTAATCTACTGGCATTATAAACTATTTTTCCTAGCCTAGCAATTTCTTGAGAAACTCTGGGTATTTGTAGTCCTTGGCTTTCAAACGCATTATTCAAAAGTCCAGAGCAGTCTATACCTGATTTGGTTGTGCCACCATATAAATATGGAACCCCTAAATATGTTTTAATATTAATAATAATTGCCTCCATCTCAGATTCGGAAATAAAATATTCTACTTCCACACCACTAGATTTAAAGTTTTTATATTTTTCATCAAGATTTGTGTTAACATTAATTGATTTTTCAAACTCGATAATATCAGAACCAAGCCTTTCATTTTTAGTTTCTTTCAAAACTGGCTTAATCTCACTGTGTATATTATTCTCCATTATTTTCTGTTTCTTCTTAGCTCCAAATTTAAAATGTAAACTTAAAGATATTGTTGGTAAAAAATATGTATTGTTACTTGCATTTGAAATTCCATATTTAGAATTTCTACTTATTTGTAGGCCTAGAGTTAATTCGGGTTTACTTGTAAATAATTTATAATTTCTTTCTAAAGAAAATATATAACTAATTTTAGGCTCTAAAAATAAAGTTGAAGACGGGTTTTTGTTAAATAATTTAGTTCTATTTATTGAACCAAAACTAATGCCTAGGTTAATTTTTTTTCCTATTTTTTTTCTATAAGAAATTGAGGATTCATTAAAAAAGAAAAGGGTTTTATAATTAACAGAAACAATACCTTTATTACGCTTTAATCCTGCACTTATATTTACAACCCAAGGTATGCCCGATCCTATTTCAATCACAGGTTTAAATTTCTGATTGTTTTCAACTGGGGAAAGAATTGTTTGGCTGTAAGAAAAAGAAGAAATTAAGATTGTAATGTATATATATTTCAAAATTGTATTATTTTAATTATTCATAAAGTTCATAATTTAATAAATTACATTCTAGGGGGCCATTATACAACGATATTTTTTTAGAAGGCTTTAAACCAATTGATCTAACCTTTTCTAAATCGGATGTAATAAGCCAAACGCTAGATGAGGGGTAATACTTTTTTAAGGTTAAACCCAAATTACTATAAAAATCTGGATCTTTAATTTCTAATCTTTCTCCATAAGGTGGGTTAAAAATAATATGACACTTTTCACTTATTTTTTTTTGGTCAAAAAAATTGAACCTTTTTAATTTTACGCTTCTTGATAAATTAACTTGGCTTATATTTTTTCTGGAGGCTGAGATTGGGCCGTAATGATAATCACTTCCCTCCATATTACAAAGTAACTCAACTTCATTGTTTATTAATTCTTGTTTTATTTTTTGAAATAGTTTTAAGTCATAATCCTTCCAAAACATAAACCCAAAATTTTTACGAAAAATATTAGGAGCTTGATTTTTTGCGATCATTCCTGCCTCAATCAAAATTGTTCCAGAGCCACACATGGGATCTTTTAATGTAATCTTCTTATCCCAATTAGTTAATAAAACTATGCCCGCTGCCAAAACTTCATTAATTGGGGCCTCAACTTTATGTACTCGGTAACCTCTTTTGTGCAGCGAATCTCCTGAGCTATCCATGGAAATTGTTATCTCAGCATGATTAACATGTATATTAACTCTTATTTTAGGATTAATTCTGTTTACAGACGGTCTTCTACCATATATATCTCTGAACTGATCAACAATAGCGTCCTTTGTTTTTTGAGAAACATATTTTGAATGATTAAAAAATTTTGATTGACTAATTGTTGTATCTACTAAAAATGTGTCGTTTAAATCTATATATGTAGACCAAGATACTTTTTTGACTTTTTTATATAATTCATGTTCACTTTTAGCGGTAAATGAATAAATAGGTTTTAAAACTTTTAAAGCGGTTCTTAAATATAGATTAGATTTATAAAGTATTGATTTATCGCCACTAAAATAAACAGCTCTTTTAGCTTTAGTGATTTTTTTAGCTCCGATTTTTTTTAACTCTAAAGCTAACACCTCCTCAAGGCCATGAAAAGTTTTAGCTGTCATTTGAAATTCTTTGGTTTCTTTATTTAACATCATAGTTAAAAAATCTTAGGTCTTATTTTTTAAACACTTTTTATCTACATACAAAAAGCCAAATGGAACTATTGATCCAATCAGTATAATTAACAAATGATTTCTACTCCAATTTATTTTTAATTGTAAAAAAAATGCTAACACTATATATACAATAAATAAAGCCCCATGAGCCATTCCAATTTTTTGAACATACAATTCTACATTCCATATATATTTCATTGGAACAGCAAAAAACAATAAAGTTATCCATGAAAAACCTTCCAAAAAAGCTACTATTCGAAATAAACCCATCCTTCTATATATTCAACAATTTAAACAATTTTTTTGTATAATATTTTTATTTTTTTTTCTTTAAATAGTCTTAGCATTTCGATAGATTTATTTTTTTGAACATTAATTGTAAGCTTATTTTTTGATATATATAGATTTCTATATATCTCTATGTTGTTGTTTTTTATAAAACTCATTACAAAACTCATTTCTTCTTGATTAAACTCTATATCATATTGTTCCATGATTTTTTTATTAATAATTATAGACCTTTGAAGAGAGTCTTTTGTTGCGTTTTTATATGATCGTATTAAGCCCGGTATGCCTAATTTTTTGCCACCGAAATATCTTACAACAACTACTAAAACATTAGTTAATTCAAATTTTCTCAATTGATTTAAAATTGGTTTTCCGGCTGAAGAATTTGGCTCCCCCCCATCGTTCGCTCTGGTAATAGATGAGTCCGGATGTAATATATATGCATAACAATAGTGATTGGCAGACCTTTCTTTTTTTTTTTACAAAACTAATTTTATCATTAATATCTTTTTTATTATAAACTAGAAAAGGGTATGCAATAAATTTACTTCCAAGCTCCTTGTAAAAACCTAATTTACCTAATTGAATTTGATTATATGAATCTGTGAATAACATTTATTTTCTCATTAACCTCTCTTCGGAAAAATAAAAAGGTAGTAAATCTTTTGCTGAAGAAATTTTAAGAAACTTTTTTGTATTAAAAAGATAAATTTCTATAGTACTTTTCTGTTTAATTTCATATTCTAATAAAACTTGTCTACAAAGACCACAGGGNGCAACTGGTTCTATATTTTTAAATTCTTTAGATTTGGTAGTGATAGCGATTTTGAGAATTTTTAATTTAGGATAATTTGATTTGGCCGAAAACAGTGCGGTTCTTTCAGCNCAAATTCCACAAGGAAAAGATGCGTTTTCTTGGTTGCTACCAGAAACGAAAATATCATTTTCTANNAAAATAGANGATCCTACATTAAANTTTGAATANGGAGCATANGCTTTATTACANGCNTCGNATGCTTTGGAAAACAAGNTTTTTTCTAAATCTGTTAATATATTNNCGGCCCTATCTTTTTCAATATATTTNATTNACACCTCTTTCATNNTAATAATTTAATTAAAAAAACATAATATATAAAATCTTTTTNTACTCTTTCNATATTACTTATTTTTACTTTAAATAGTATGAATAAATCAATCGAAAATATAAACCTATCTCAGACACACTGTATATTTTTTATATACTATACTTTTGCGTGCTACAATAATGGTTCTGCTCAAGAAGTAGAAATAGAAAAAATTATATCCTACATGAAAAAATGGGANCCCNAAAATAATTTATNTAAAAAAATAATGAAAGAAACTGTNATATGGTCTTCTAATGTAATAAAATCTTCAGATGAGGCTATTTCAACTATGTTTTCAATGGCAGATTATTTAAATACTGAGAACAATTTTAATTCGGATAAAAAAGAACAACTATTGTTAGATATTCGAGCCATATCNCGTATAGACGGGGTTTTTTCAGAAAAAGAAAAGAAGTGGCACGATTTGATTGCTCATAATTTAAAAATAAATTTAAGAGTTTCTTCTTGTTCTGCTAATGATATAGAAGATAGNGCCAAAAAGGTAAAGCGTAAAAAAATAGGCTTTATAAAAAATTAATTTTTTATAAATATTTATATATAGTTAAGCCCTGAGTTAAAATGAAAAAGAATCATTAACTATAATTAAACCCTCATCACTTAAAAAACTAAACTCTACAGAATAAGAGCCCGGAGTTAAAGATAAAAGGCCCGCCATATTTGTTGGGTCTCCAGCATAAAGGTTATAAAAATTATTTGAATACACCGAACTTCCAGTATTATCATATACTCGAACAGAAATTCCTAATCTTATGTAAGAATCCAGAATAGCTGGATCTGTAATTTCAAGTTCTAATTGACCAAAAGTTGAATTAAAGGAGAATATGTATTGATTAGGATCAAGAACGATAGATCCGCCAGGAATATTTATAATACCTGCATTTTGAATTGTTCCATTATCAAATGTAACAAACAGCTCTGAATCAATAATTTCTACTGATTGTATTGATATACCTGNAGGGCCCTGCTCTCCAGCGGGACCAGAAGGGCCCATATCACCTTGTGCGCCTTGCTCACCTGGCGGGCCAGAGGGTCCTTGTAGGCCTTGAGCGCCAACAGGCCCTTGTTCACCTTGTTCGCCCTGAGGGCCTGGATTTCCCGGGTTTTCACTAGTTTCGGCAAATAAGGCATAAGGCACACTTCTTAATTGGGTTGAGCCCATTAATAAATAATTATCTCCCGCATCTATGTCAACTGAAACTTCAACAAAATACATATGGTTTCCCCAATCTATATCATCAAAACTACCACTATAAAGAAAACCACCACCAATAGCTAAGTTTACCAAGCCTATTTTGGAAGTTGTAACAAAATGTTCTTCGGAATATCTAACATCTCCAAGTGGTCCGTCTTCTAAAATTCTTATTAAAATTGAAACATCTTGATCAGGAATAACATTCCAATTAACATCTCTTATTACCGTTTGATAAGAGAAAGTGTGAGGAGCCTGAGCAAAAGATAAAGCAGATAAAAATAAAGTAGCTATAAGTAAATAAGTCCTTTTCATAATTTTTTATTTTGTTTTGTGAATTTTGTATATATTTTTAAGATTCTTGTTTTCAACTATAAGAAAGTATACCCCCTCAGCCAACCCATCTAGAGATATAGTATTTGTTTTTTCATAAAATGAACCCGATATAAACCATTGTTTACCAGAAACATCAATAATCTTGGCTTGAATTGGGAGCATACTAATATCTTTTAAGCTTAAATTAAGAATTGAATTAGTTGGATTTGGAAATACTGATAATTCAAAATTAAAATTTTCACTTAAAGATGAAATATGGATATTGTTTTGATGAAAGCCTTGTGTTAGCAAAAAATCATCACTAGAGTAGGTGTTTATGAAAATTTCACCTATTGATAAGTCCATTTTTAAACTAGTTAGGCCCCAACCCTCAAGAGAAGCACCGGCTGAAGACAATAAGCTTGGGCTGGTAACCTCTTGACTATGCGCTGAAAAGGCTAAAAACATAAATATATATATATTTTTTTTCATATGTGATTAAATTTTAATAAAGGTTTTTTCTATCTTTTTTCCATTAAAATAAATATCTAAAAGGTATTTTCCTGATTCTAGGCCTACTATAGACAAGTTCTTAGTAAATTTTCCCGAATCTACCGTTTTTTCTGATAAACTAAACACCTCTCGACCGATTAGGTCATAAATTTTAATTTGTAAACTACCCGGTGCTAATAAAGAAAAGTTAAGATCTATATATTCTGAGGCGGGTGAAGGATATAATACAACATCTTGAATAACTATTTCTTCGATTTCCGTATCGTTATTATTTCCTAAATAAATATTTTCATCGCCATCTTCGTAAGGCACATAATAAATAGGGCAAAAGAACATTTCGTCTGTTGTGAGCTCACCCCAACCCATATCAAAATCATTGGTATTATCATATGTAGCAATGGCCTCTATACGAGAGCCCTCTGGTATATATTGCATATACTCTGGGTAATAAAAACCTTGCCAATCAAAATCCCAGTCGGGTATTTTGATGATGGGAATATTTTCTCCAGAAGGTGTTTCTGCATATACTTCCCATGACTTTCCCATAAGATGAGAGTGCGGCAAAATGCCCAGCAAACTCCAAGCTTCGGGTAACTCACAATTTTGCTCACCCATAACAATATTACCAAAATAATCGATCGGATCTGGGCCTAAAAAATCTAAAAATGAACTAGTCTCGGAAAAATTTAAACACGCCTCAACTGTTGTTTCTGTGTTTGCGGGTATATTCAAATCAAATCTTAACCACATTTTCATTTGCACCTCTCTTTCTACTTCAGATGCGGGCTTTGTAAATAAATTAATTGACGATTTATCCCACTCATCTATAGAGGATGGTGCATAGTGAATTTGGCATAATATATCTGCTCCAGCTGGTATTTTCATGCCCAAATTACCATGCCATACAATAGGGTTCATTCCAGGGGCGTAACCTCCTAAAAAAACGTAATCATTTGGACTTACCCCTTCTAAATTAAANCCCCCAAAGGCTTCATAACCAAGTATATCAGGTGATTCNGCGTCCTGTAGGGCACCTGTTCCAGTAACATCCGCCATCANAAGNGCATGATGAACCGCNTCTCTATTATCTGGCCTAAACTCAATGGCTTTGATGTANGTGTCTTCAGTAAAGTTAGTCTGAAAAACAAACACACGATAATCATCTAGGTTATTTCCTTCGATAAAATATTCCTCCTCTAATTCAAAAACATAATCCGGCTCTCCAATAGCAGAGCCTTGGCTAAAATATGGCATTTCTGCCTCTTGCGAGGGGTCNCCTTGTGGCATNCCATTTGAAACCCAATCAGAAATAANTTGTTTTTCATCATCAGTTAAGAAATGTTCATCTAATAATGAAGAATAATCTTGATCTGGTGGCCAAGGTGGCATATAGCCAGATTGTGTAACAAACTCAATCATAGAGCCCATACTCACCACTTCAGAATAATTAGTGAAATTCATTGGGCCNGACTCACCTGATCTGTGACAAGATGCGCATTTATTATAAATAATTTCGGAAACCTCGACAAAGGTTTGTCCAATTGTAGAATTAGTTATTAGAAAGAAAAATAAAATAATTTTTTTCATTGTTTTAGTAAATTAAATTAANCAACCTATTGCGGTATTNCTTTCCCAAGGCACTTCGTTATCGTTGATAAGAGCNTCTAAAACATCATAAAGATAGTATTTATCTGCGGGACTCCACTGTCCTAAGTCAGAATAACTATTTTCAATCATGCCACTATAGACAATTATACCATCCTTTTCAACAAAAACTTGAGAGTATACAGAGGCCTGGTATTGTTCAACAAAATAACCATCCTGATCATCAACGCATGGAAATAAAATAGAATATTTGTCTCTAAAATTATTTATACTTTCATTAGATGACAATATGTTTGGAAAATATGCAGTAAATGAAACATTTGAACTATAGAACTCTTCATANGCATTATTTAATGGTAAGGTCATATACTGAGCTATTGGGCAATTTTCATATAAAAAAACGCTAACATGTATTTGGCTTTGTNNCTCTTCTTCCTCNCTTATATCGCATGAAGTGATGAAAACTAGTAAAATAAGTGTTAATTTTTTCATATTATTTTATCTGAGCTAACGAGGAGATTTGAACTCCCGACCTCTTCCTTACCAAGGAAGCGCTCTACCCCTGAGCTACGTCAGCAAATATTTAGTTTAACAAAATTAACTTATATTGTCGAATATCGAAAAAAAATGAAGTACGATAAACCAAAAAATTTAAAACTTTTAAAACAGAAGTTATTTCGTGTTTTAGAAAAATCTAATAAACCNCTTAATTATAAACAAATTTCTAAAAAAATGAAATTTANTGANAAGCTTTTTATTTTAGANTTATTAGNANGCTTTATTGANGNTTAAAAAAATTGAAGTAACTGAAAATTTTAAGTTTTTTATTAAANGAAAAAANGAGAAAACATTGTCAGGTTTTGTTGTAAGGCAAAAAAATATAAATTTTTTTCAACCTGAGGGNTCTGNGGATTTACTTATTTTANAAAACAGTAANCGAAACTTTTTTTTTGATAACGATTTTATTAGCGCAAAAGTTTATTTCAAAAAAAATGAGCGAANGGCGGATTTTATTAATATAATAGAAAGAACCAAAAAAGAATTTGTTGGTATTGTTGAAAGAGGTTCAAGCCACTGTTTTGTGATCCCATTAGATAGAAAAATNAAAACNGATTTTTATATAGATTCTAAAAATAGTTTAAATGCTAACAATAACGATAGGGTAATCTTTAGAATAATCGATTGGCCTAGAGGGGCTAAGTCACCATTCGCTAAAATTACAGATATTATCGGTCAAAAAGATAATTTTAAAGTAGAGAAAAAGTCCATTCTACACAAATATGAAATNAANGAAANTTTTAGNACAAAAGCTTTGAAAGAANTAGAAGAGATTAAAGAAANTATTTCGGTGGCCGAAACTAAAAAAAGAAAGGATTTAAGAGNNNTAAATACATTTACAATAGACCCAGATGATGCTAAAGATTTTGATGANGCCCTTTCAATATCTAAANTAGATANAAAAATATATGAAATTGGTGTACACATTGCAGATGTTTGCCATNATATTAAATCGGGCTCACATTTAGACAAAGAGGCTCTTGAAAGAGGGTGCTCAGTGTATCTAGAAGACCAAGTAATTCCGATGATCCCTGAAAAGTTATCAAATAAAATATGTTCTTTAAGGCCAAATGAAGATAAATTATGCCTNTCTGTCTTGTTAAAGATTTCGGAAGATGGTGTAATAAAAAAATCCNGGGTTGAGAAAACAATTATAAATTCAAAATATAGACTAACTTATAAAGANGCTCAAGATATTATNCTCGGCANTTCNCANAAATTAAATAAAGAAATAAAAATTTTAAACTCAATTGCNCAAANATTTAGAAAANAANGAATAAAAAAAGGATCCGTGATAATTAAACAAGAGGAAACTAAAATAAAGTTTAATAAAGATAACGAGCCAGAAAAAGCTATTAGAAAAAAAACATTNCTTGCAAATCAACTTGTTGAAGAATTTATGTTAATAGCCAATAAAGAGGTTTGCAAATACTTTAGTAANAATAGGTCTNCTGTTTTTAGAATTCATGATAAACCCGATTTGGNNAAACTAAAATCGTTCTCCTTNTTTTTAAAAAATAAAAATGTAAAATTCGATTCGTCANAAAAAGATTTAAGCAAAGAAATAAATNGAGTAATTGAAGAAACNTCTGGCGANCCTGATTTTGATATAATAAACAATATGGTTCTAAGGAGTATGTCTAAGGCTAAATATTCAACTGAAAATATAGGGCACTTTGGCCTNGGTTTCAAAAACTATACACATTTTACTTCTCCCATTAGGAGGTATTCTGATATGCTAGTTCATAGNGAATTGGATAAAAAAACAGAGAGCATAGAAAATCTAGAGTCNATCTGCTCAAATATTTCNAAAAAGGAAATAAATGCNATAAAAGCCGAAAGAGAATACAAAAATTATCTGCTTTTATGGATGATTAAAGACAAAATAAATGANGTTTGTAATGGAAAAATAACGTCTGTTAAAGAGTGGGGTTTATATGTTAAGCTTAACGAATTCCTTTGTGAGGGACTTGTNCCCATATCATCCCTACGTAAAGTGGGTCAATTTTATTTTGATGAAAAAAAAGAAAGAATTATAAACAAGAAAACAGGAAAGCAATATAAAATCGGGCAAGAAGTTGAAGTTGAAATACAAAAAATTAATTTAAATTACGGCGAATTGGACTTAATACTAATTTAGGTATATGAAAAAATATATATGTTTGCTTATTGTTTTGTCTTTCTCATGTGCGAATGTTATTCCACCTGAGGGTGGACCAAGAGACGTTTCCCCCCCTGAAATCATAAGCACCGATCCTCCCAACAATTCTATATATTTTAATAAAAACCAAATAGAAATTGATTTTAATGAAATTATTACTTGTAATAACTCAAAAATATATAGTGCGCCAGATTATGAATTAATTAAAAAAATAAATATTTCAAATGGGGGCAAGGGAATCAAATTAACTCTAAATGAAAATTTAAGAGATAGCACAACATATGTAATAACTATCCAAAATGCTATTTCAGACATTAATGAGGGTAACACCCTGGAAAGTTTTAAGTACACTTTTTCCACCGGCCCCTCAATAGATACTGCAACTATTTCTGGAAAAACAATTGAAATGAATACTAATAATTTATTAACTAATTGCCTAGTTGGTATTTTTGAGGGTGATGCAAAAACTAGTTTTGATAGTATAATTAGGGTTAAAAAACCACTGTTTTTTTGCTTTTCTGATAATCTTGGGGAATTTAAATTTGAGAATTTAAGGCCCGGATTATACACCGCTTTTTGCATAAAGGATGATAACCTAAACTTTAAGTATGAAGAGTCTGAAATGGTATCAATGCCTGTGTCTTTTAATCTAGAAAAATCAAAAATTATTGATTTTAAATTATTTCTAGATGATAGGTTTGAAACAATTAGTATAAAAGATACGGTTCGTGAAAATAATATTGCCGAAAATGATTCAATATCAACTGAAAATCTTAATCTTGGAAAGGTTAACCTAATATTTAAAAAAGATATTTACAAAACAAATAATTATATCGGTCAGTTTATTAAAAATGATAGTATTATTAATAATTTTAACATAACTGACTCTATAGTTTCATTTGATGATTTAAAAAAGGGAACCTATCAACTAAAATTAATTGAGGATTTAAATAATAATAACTATTGGGATAGAGGGAATATAAAAGAATTGATTTCTCCAGAAAATGTTTTGTTTTTAAAGGACTCTATTGAAGTTAGACCAAAATGGGAGCTCAACTTTATAGTTGATATATAGTTTTTTATATGTTTACTTGGAAAATAAAAATTCTCTGTTTAATCTTGCGATATTTTCTATAGAAATATCCTTTGGGCACTGCGCCTCACAGGCCCCTGTATTTGTGCAGCTCCCAAATCCCTCCTTATCCATTTGTTTGAGCATGTTTTTAGCTCTATTAGCTCGCTCTACTTGACCTTGAGGCAAAAGAGCATACTGTGAAACTTTAGCTGAAGTAAAAAGCATTGCTGAGGCATTTTTACAAGCAGCAACACACGCCCCACAACCAATACAAGCAGCCGCATTAAAAGCCTGATCAGCATCACCTTTTGGAATTGGAATACTATTTCCATCTTGTGTGTTTCCAGATGTATTAATAGAAACATATCCCCCCGCTTGTTGAATCCTGTCAAAAGATGACCTGTCTACAATTAAATCTTTAATGATAGGGAAGGCTTTAGCTCGAAATGGTTCGATATATATAGTTTGGCCATCTTTAAACTTTCTCATGTGTAACTGGCAAGTTGTTGTAGATTTTTCTGGCCCATGAGCAACACCATTAATGTGAAGTGAGCAAGAACCACATATACCCTCTCTACAATCATGATCAAATGCAACGGGTTCTTTTCCAGACTCAATTAATTGATTGTTTAATAAATCAAGCATTTCTAAAAATGACATGTCTGCCTCAACACCTGATAATTTATAATCCACCATTTCACCTTTAGTGGTGTTATTTTTTTGTCTCCAAATTTTTAATTTAAGCTCCATGATATTTATTTATAACTTCGAGATTTAAGCTCGACAAATTCAAATGTTAATTTTTCTTTATGTAAATGAGGTTCTTTATCTTCACCCATATATTCCCATGCCGAGACAAAATTGTAATCGTCATCATTTCTTAAGGCCTCTCCCTCTTTGGTTTGGTGCTCTTCTCTAAAGTGCCCGCCACAAGACTCTTCTCTACTCAAAGCATCTTTAGCAAACAGCTCACCTAATTCTAAAAAATCAGCTACCCTACAGGCTTTAGCTAGTTCCTCATTGAATTCGTTTTTAGAACCAGGTACAAAAACTTGTTTATAAAAATTTTTTCTTAATTCTTTGATTTCTTGAATAGCCTGATTTAGCCCTTGCTTATTTCTAGACATTCCGCATTTATCCCACATAATTCGGCCCAGTTTTTTATGGAAATAATCAACGGGTTTATTACCCTTGTTATTAATTATTTTATTTAGCTTGGCTTTAACAGATTTTTCTGCCTCTTCAAATTCAACCAAATCCGTTGATATTGGGCCAGTTCTTATGTCTTGAGATAAATAATCACCTATTGTGTAAGGTAAAACAAAATATCCATCGGCCAAACCTTGCATTAAAGCAGAGGCACCAAGTCTATTTGCCCCATGATCAGAAAAATTAGCCTCCCCAATAGCAAAACAACCATCTATTGAGGTCATTAAATTGTAATCAACCCAAACGCCTCCCATGGTATAATGTACTGCTGGGTAAATCATCATTGGTGTTTCATAGGGGTTTTCATCAGTAATCTTTTCATACATCTGAAATAAGTTCCCGTATTTTTCTTTAATTATTTGTTTCCCCAAACTTTCAACTAGTTTAAGGTCATTAGCGTCCATGCCTGATGAATATGCGCGCTCTTTTCCATAACGAACTATTGCAGAGTAGAAATCTAAGTAAACAGCTTCTCCGGTCTTATTAACGCCAAAACCAGCATCACACCTTTCTTTTGCAGCTCGAGATGCAACATCTCTAGGCACCAGGTTCCCAAAAGCGGGATATCTTCTCTCTAAATAATAATCTCTATCTTCTTCCTTAATGTCAGTGGGTCTAATTTTTTTAGATCGCAGTTTTTTAACATCTTCAAGTTTTTTAGGAACCCATATCCTACCATCATTTCTTAAAGATTCTGACATTAATGTAAGTTTTGACTGATTTTCTCCTGAAACGGGGATACAGGTCGGGTGAATTTGAGTAAAACATGGGTTAGCAAAATAAGCCCCCTTTTTATGAATTTTCCAAGCAGCGGTAACATTACTACCCATTGCGTTTGTTGAAAGAAAAAACACATTGCCATAACCCCCAGATGCTATTACTACTGCATGAGCCGAATGTCTTTCAATTGCTCCAGTTACTAAATTTCTTACAATCACGCCCCTTGCCTTGCCATCAATAATTACTAAATCCATCATTTCATGACGTGTATACATTTTTAGCTTACCTCTATTTATTTGCCTATTCATTGCGGAGTAGGCCCCTAATAACAACTGTTGCCCTGTTTGTCCTTTTGCATAAAATGTTCTAGAAACCAAAACTCCACCAAATGAACGGTTATCCAACATCCCCCCATAATCACGAGCAAAAGGAACTCCTTGCGCTACACACTGATCAATAATGTTTGCCGAAACTTCAGCAAGTCTATAAACATTTGCTTCTCTAGACCGATAGTCGCCCCCCTTTACAGTATCATAAAACAATCTATATACAGAGTCCCCATCTCCTTGATAGTTTTTTGCGGCATTTATACCACCCTGAGCGGCTATTGAGTGCGCCCTTCTAGAAGAATCTTGAAAACAAAAGGCTTTAACATTATAACCTAATTCAGCTAAAGTGGCCGATGCTGAACCGCCGGCCAAACCTGTTCCTATAACTATAACATCAATAAGTCTTTTGTTAGCTGGGCTAACTAAATTTATTTTTTGCTTATGATTTACCCATTTTTTAGAAATTTCGCCTTCCGGTATTAAATTTGGCTTGGGAAAATTATAATCAGTTTTTTGTGTCATTAAACAAGTTTTTAGGTGAATTTAGTATAAATAATGATATATCGCTATAATTGAAAAACCCAGAGGGACAATTATAGAATATAAAAAACTTATTGTTTTAATTATCTTAAATCTTTTACTTCCAACCCCAACAGATTGTATTGAGGAAGAGAAACCATGAACTAAATGTAGACCAAGGGCAATAAAAGAAAAACAATAGGCTACAACTATAATTATATTTTGGTGAAACTTGGCGTTTAGTTCTTCCCAGTACCTAAAGTTACCTTCTAAGTTTTTTCCAGACATATCTCCTTGAACATATTTAACATTCATTTCATGAACCCAGAAGTCGTAGAAGTGAATAAACAAAAATGATAAAATAACGACTCCACTAATTATCATGTTTCTTGATGCCCAAGAGGAGCCTACGCCTAAATTTGCTTTTGCATAACTTTTTACTCTAGCCCTACTGTTTTTTATTTCTAAAACAAAACCCATAACAAAATGAAAAAACACGCCCAGTATTAATATTGGTTGTAAAATATATTGAACAATTGGGTTTGTCCCCATGAAGTGAGAAATTGTATTAAAAAGATCAGAGCTAATTAACGAAGTTAAATTAATTAATAAGTGTTGAGTTAAAAAAATAATTAAAAACAAGCCCGAAAGAGCCATAAATAATTTTCTAGCTACAGAAGAGTTAAGCATAACAAATATTTATTAGTTACAAAATTAATAATAAATATTAAAAAAATGCACTTAAACTAAAGTGTTTATAAACTTAAATAAAACTATATTTAGAAAATAAAATTACTTTTTAAATGGAAAATATTGATTTAAATAGCGGGTTATATATTAAAAATAGGAATAAGTATTTGGCAAACACCAAATCTAATAGCTTGTCCATATTTCATTCTAACGACCAAATGCCCACAAACGCAGATGGATTAATGCCTTTTAGGCAAAATAATAACCTTCTTTATTTATGCGGCATTGATCAAGAAGAAACGGCATTAATTCTTTTTCCTGACTGTAAAAAATTAGAATTTCAAGAAGTTTTATTTATAAAAAAAACAAGTGAACTAATCAAAATCTGGGAAGGGGAAAAGCTTACAAAACAACAAGCAAGTGAAGTTTCTGGAATAAAAACTGTTTTTTGGATCGAGGATTTTGATAGTGTTATTCAAAACATAATCACCGGCGCTGACTATGTGTATTTAAGTCACAATGATCACCCTAGGGCAAAAATCATTGTTGAGTCTAGAAACAATAGGCTTGGTAGGGATCTAAAGTCTAAATATCCAAATAAAAGTTTTTTGGAATCAAGTCCTATTATTAATGAGATTAGGTCCGTTAAAGAATTAGCTGAAGTTAACACGATTAAACACGCTTGCGATATAACAAAATCTGGTTTTAATAGAATCTTAAAATTTATAAAACCTGGATTAATGGAGTATAACATTGAAGCAGAACTAATTCACGAATTCAAAAATAATAAATCCAAAGGCTTTGCTTATGAGCCCATTATTGCATCGGGAAAAAACGCATGTGTTCTACATTACACATCTAATAATCAAAAAATACTTGACGGGGATATAATTTTAATGGACTTTG
>PAZG01000007.1 GCA_002715445.1 Flavobacteriales bacterium
AAATAAGTAAAAAGGATGTTGTGACCCTGAAAGGATTCGAACCTTTAACCTCCTGATCCGTAGTCAGGTACTCTATCCAGTTGAGCTACAGGGCCAGGATTAATTTAATTTATTATTTAAAAATATCTTAAGAGAGTTTGTGTCTTTTGGTTTTGAAACAATTTTCATTGAACTATCAAGAACAAAAATTGTAGGTGTTTTTTTAACTTTATAATCCTTGCAAACAGGAGATTTATAAACTAAAAATTGTGAAACATTTAGCCAACTAAAATTATAATCATTAATAGTTTGAGTCCACTTACTTTTATTTGAATCCAAAGATATTGCAATAACTTCCACTCCTTTATTTTTATTAGAATTATACCAAGTTAAAAATTGCGGTAATTCAACCATACAATGACTACAATGAGATGCCCAAAACATAATAATAGTGTAATCATTTTGTTTAGCAACAGTATTTAGATTAATTATCTTATCATTCTGATCTCTAATACTAAAATCAGGTGGAACACTCCCTATCTGTAAATCTTTAAACTTTGTAGCCCTTTCTTTCATTAAATCACTGATTTCCACTTCACCACAAGCATCACCAAAAAAATATTCATCGATTATGTAATTACATAAATCTGACCACATTGGATCTGTTGATGTAGCAGCAGTATTATAAAATCCATCCAGCATATTATACATACAAAATTCTGCCACCCTATCGTTTACTTTTGCTTTAGACATTATATAATCAACAACATCATAGAAGGCATAAGGATTATTTTTTGCATCATAATTAGAATGAAGTATCATATATTGTTGAATCCTATTTGTCATCATATTGCTTCTTATAATTGATTCATCAGAGAAATCAATATCATCAAAAAATTTATAACTTACATCTTGATTAGGAGAAACTGAATGTGATAAAACTTTACCCGTGTATGTGCTAGGGTATTTTTTTACTAACTCATTAGAATAATCCAATAATTCTTGTTGATAATTTGCATTATTTTGCTTTCTAATAGCTACACTTAAATTTGTATTTCTTTTATTTGAATTAATTTTTTTATCAATTTCAGCTTTCTTTAAATTATAAAGCTTTTTCACTTCATTCTCTCTTGAGTTTAACACAGTGTAATTAGTCGCAAGCCTATATTCAGTGAAATTTATATTCAATACAGATGATTCATCAGGATTTACTACAATTTCAACACTATTACTTTCATTAGATAAAGACAATTTATAATAGCCTTTAACAAAATTTCTTGATTTAAACTGAAATGTTTTATTTGACACAAATGTACTATCAATTAAGAAGGATTCTGATCCTAATATTTCATATAAATACATCTTTCCTGATGCAGATTTTAAATTCCCCTTTATAATCACATTTCCTGATTGAGAAAAAGAAATCTGAAAAACAAATAATAAGATAATAACTAATACTTTTTTCATAACAATAATTTATTTATATATAACTCTTTTATAGGATAACAAAGTATTTCTTAATAAAGAAATAATTGTCATTGGCCCAACTCCCCCAGGAACTGGGGTAATATAAGAACATTTATCTTTTACAGACTGAAAATCAACATCTCCAACAAGAGTCCACCCACTTTTTGATTTATCAGATTTAATTCTATTTATCCCAACATCAATAATTACTACAGAATCTTTTATCATATCATTTTTAAGAAATTTGGGTATTCCTAAAGCCATAACAATTATATCAGCTTTTTTTGTTAGTAAATTTATGTCTTTTGTTCTACTATGAGCTAAAGTCACAGTGCAATTTGCATATTTTGAATTTCTTGATAATAAAACACTTAATGGGGTACCAACAATATTACTTCTTCCAATAATTAAACAATTCTTACCATTTGTTTCAATATTATAATTTTCAATTAATGACATAATACCCATAGGGGTTGCAGGAAAATAACAAGGCTGTTGAAGCATCATGTTTCCTAAATTAATTGGGTGAAATCCATCTACATCTTTTTTATAACATATAGTACTTATAACAATTGAAGGATCAATATGATTTGGTAATGGCAATTGGACTATCAAACCATCAATTTCATCATCTAAATTTATTTTTTCAATTTCATTAATTAATTTATTTTGGGAAATAGTAACTGGAAATTTAATTACTGTAGAATCAAAGCCTATTTCTTCACAAGATTTTTTCTTTGCTGTAACATATGTCTGAGATGCTGGGTTTTCACCAATCAAAATTGCAACTAAATGAGGAGGTCTTTTACCATTTGATTTCAATGAGTCAACTTGATATTTAATATCATGTTTTATTTTTTGAGATAAAGATTTACCATCTAATAAAATCATATAAATTAAAATTTTGGCATTTGATTATTTGGCATTTGGTTAGGATTGATTCCTTTCATTAAATTTTCTAAACCACCTCCTTTTAAAGCTTTCATCATTTTACCCATTTGGTTAAATTGTTTAATTAATTTATTAACCTCAACTATTGATGTACCACTTCCATTAGCTATACGTCTAACCCTTGAAGCATTAATTAATTTTGGATCATTTCTTTCTTCTTCTGTCATAGAATATATAATTGTTTCAATTACTTTAAAAGCATCATCATCAATATTAACATTTCTAATCATCTTGCCAACACCTGGTATCATGCCAAGTAAATCTTTCATGCTACCCATTTTTTTTATCTGCTTTATCTGTTTCAAAAAATCATTAAAAGTGAATTTATTTTTTAATATTTTCTGCTCCATTTTAGCAGCCTCTTTCTCATCAAATTGTTCTTGAACTTTCTCAACTAATGAAACGACATCACCCATACCTAAAATTCGATCAGCCATTCTATCTGGATGAAATAAATCAAGAGCATCCATTTTTTCTCCAGTTCCAATAAACTTAATAGGTTTATTCACTTCATATTTAATAGTTAAAGCAGCACCACCTCTAGCATCTCCATCTAACTTAGTTAAAACAACGCCATCAAAATCTAATAAATCATTAAAAGCTGATGCGGTTTTCACAGCATCTTGACCAGTCATTGAATCAACAACAAATAAAATTTCATTTGGATTAATATTTTGTTTTATGGATGAAATTTCTTTCATCATTTTTTCATCAATAGCAAGTCGACCAGCAGTATCTACAATTACAACATTATTATTATTTTTTTTCGCAAAATCAATTCCCTCTTTTGAAATCTTAACTGGATCTTTTTCATCTAAATTTTTATATACTGGAATATCTACTTGTTTTCCTATAAATTCAAGTTGATCAATTGCTGCTGGTCTATATACATCACATGCTACTAAAAGAGGGGATAATTTTTTTTTATTACGTAAATAATTTGCAAGTTTTGCTGAGAAGGTTGTTTTACCTGATCCCTGTAAACCAGCAATTAAAATAACAGTAAATTTTTTATCAAAATTTATTTCAGTAGCCTTATCACCCATTAAAATCGCCAATTCATCTCTTACTATCTTTACCATTAATTGACCTGGCTTTAAAGCGGTTAAAACTTCTTGCCCCATTGCCTTTTCTTTTACTCTATCAATAAAATCTTTTGCAGTTTTATAAGCAACATCAGAGTCAATTAATGCTCTCCGAACCTCTTTTAATGTTTGTGCAATATTTATTTCATTTATTCTTCCATGACCTTTTAAAAGTTTAAATGATTTTTCTAATTTTTCAGTTAAATTTTGAAACATTCTATAAGTTTTACATTTTTTCTGGTAACTCAATACCCATTAAAGACATAGCATCTTCAATAACATCAGCTACTTTACTAGAAAGAGCTAATTTATAATCTTCGTCATTTGATCCATCCAAAATAATAATTTTTTGATAAAATTTATTATATAACTTAGCTAATTGATATGTATAATTTGCTAATAAAGATGGATTTTTTAAATTCCCTGATTCATAAATAACATTTGGATACTCTAAAATAAACTTTATTAATTCCTTTGTTTCAAAAGAAATCTTAGATTTAGGTTCAAAATGAGCTTTAAAGCTTTTCTTTCTTCTAATAATAGATTTTATTCTAGCATAACTATATTGAATGAAAGGCCCAGTATTTCCATTAAAGTCAATAGATTCTGCAGGGTTAAATAACATGTTTTTTTTAGAATCAATTTTTAAAATGAAGTATTTTAATGCAGCATCTCCTATTTTTTTTGATAATATATTAATTTCCTCATTTGAAAATTCATCGATTTTCTCAGAGGATAGAATGATTTTTTTTGCATCATATTGCATTTTATTTATTAATGTATCTGCATCTACAATAGTCCCTTCTCTTGACTTCATTCTGCCATCGGGCAAATTAACCATACCATAAGATAAATGAAAACAATTCTCATTCCATTTATATCCGAGTTTTTTTAATATTTTAAATAAAATTGAGAAATGATAATCCTGTTCATTACCTACTACATAAATCATATTATTTAAGTTAAAGTCTTTATATCTTTCTATTGCTGTTCCAATATCCTGAGTAATATATACTGCGGTTCCATCTGATCTTAATAATAACTTTTGATCTAATTTGTACTCACTTAAATCAACCCAAACAGAAGAATCTTCTTTTTTAAAAAAAATATTTTTTTCTAATCCCTTCTCAATAATATTTTTACCTAATAAATAAGTATCACTTTCATAATAATTTTTGTCAAATGATATACCCAAATTAAGGTATGTTTCTTTAAAACCATCGTACACCCAATTATTCATTTTTTCCCAAAGACTTCTAACTTCTTTATCATTATTTTCCCATTTTATTAGCATTTGTTTAGCCTCATTAAGTAGCTTTGATTTATTGACAGCATCTTCTTCACTTTCTCCATCCATAATAAGTTTATTTTTTTCTTCTTGAAATTTCTTTTCAAATAAAATATAATATTTGCCTACAAAAAAATCTCCTTTTTCATTAGATTCAGACGGAGTTTTTCCTTCTCCAAATTTTTGCCATGCAAGCATTGATTTACATATGTGAATTCCACGATCATTAATTACTTGTACTTTTTTAACATTATGACCATTTTTTTTTAAAATATTTGATATTGAATTTCCCAACAAGATGTTTCTAATATGACCTAAATGAAGAGGTTTATTAGTATTTGGAGATGAAAACTCTACTAATGTGGTTTCTGAACAAATCTTATTATTAATAGGTGTTCCAAAATTTTCATCAAAGTAAATATTAGCAAATAGATTATTAATATAACTATCAGAAATAANTAAGTTTAAAAAACCACTAACTATATTAAATGATTCAATTTCTTCATATTTAATTAATTTATTTCCAATAAGATTTCCTATTTCATTAGGTGACTTTTTAATAATTGATAATAGAGGAAATAAAATTAAAGTAACATCACCATCAAATTCTTTTTTTGTTAAGGCAATTTGAATTTTATTATTGGTGATTTCTGATGAAGAAAATATATTTTCAACACAAGAAANAATTTTATTATTTAAACNNTCAATTATCACTTAATTAAGTTTATTTAAGAACATNTCTGAAATCATACATCTAGCCCCTCCACCACCATATTTTTCTATAGTGCCTAAAGAAGAATGAACAATTTTACAAAAATTATTTATTATTTTTTTTTGTTCGTTAGTAAATGAATTATATGCTGTTGTACTCATTACTAAAAAATTTTCACTAAAACAATTTCTTAACTCTATTACATTTCCACAAAAATTTTTTACTTGATCAAATGAAATATCAATTACAATTTTATTACTTTTTTTAAATGAATTTAATATTTCATTTCTTTCGTATTTATTCTTTATTGAATCTAAACAAATAANAACAAAATTATCACAAATACTCATCATTACATTAGTGTGATAAATTAATTGCTCTTGGTNATTAAATNCATGAGTTGAAGTAAATGAAATAAGTTTNAAATTCGTTTGTTTACTAAAAAAAATTAATGGATCTATGTGTGTTCTTTCAGATTTAGCAGCATATATAATTTTATTTTTTCTATCCAAAACCATACTACCAGTACCTTCTAAAAATTGATTTTTAGCTTCAAATATTGAGGCAACATCTACTAGTTTAGAATATTTAAAATTATCCTTAAAATATTGAATAATATCACATCTTCTTTCTCTCCTTCTNTTTTTAGCAAACATTGGGTAAATAAAAACTGAACCATCTTCATGAAAGCTAATCCAATTATTAGGAAAAACACTATCAGGTGTTTTTAATTCAGGAATATCTTCAAAACAAATAACATTGATGCCCACTTTTTCAAGTTCAAATTTAAATGAATCAAATTCATGTATAACTTTTTTAGAAACAGAATCAAAATTTTCTTCATTTTGAAAAATTTGAAAATGATTATTTACAGCAGTTTCTTCATTAAATGAAAATGATTTTGGCCTAATCATTAATATTTTATCAGCTATACTCATATAATTCTAAATTAATAGTGATTTTAAAATAATAATAACACACACTATTGAAATTTACTTATAAATTANCTTACTCAACATTATTACCAATTTTATATGACATAATTGTTAACTAATTATGTTAAATCATAAATTAAAAAAAACGTTATAAATATAGTCTATATATTCTAAATAAATAACTCATATATTTTATGAATTAGTAATTATTTCTGATAACAAAAAATTTTAAGTCTTTCGAAAAATCACTAAATTCAAATCATAATATAATTATGAAATCNATAAAAATAATAATTAACATGTCAGAACTTGGTGCTGGCACTAGGGGTTCTAGCTTGTCTTACAGGTCAATTGTAACAGCATCTCATAATTTAAACAGTGATTTTTTTTTAAAAAATAAAGTTGAAGAAATTCGTAATGAAAATAATAAATTATTTGGTCCTGGGTTACCAAAAAACGCAAAATATATTGACGAGATTATTTTGATGTACAAAAGAATATCTAATAAAATCAAGTCCACTTGTTTAAATAATAAAATACCTTTAATTATTTCTGGTGATCATTCAAATGCAGGGGGTACAATCACGGGTCTTCGTGAAGCATTTCCCAATAAAAAAATAGGAGTTTTTTGGATTGACGCACATGCAGATTTACACTCACCATATACTACACCTTCAGGTAATATACATGGTATGCCCTTAGCAACTGCACTAAAAGAAGATAATATCATTTCAAAAGTTAATGAGGTTGATAGTGATACAATTAAAAAATGGGCTAAACTCAAAGGGCAAAAAGCTAAAATAATGCCTGAACATATTATTTTTTTAGGTGTCCGAGATACAGAAATACAGGAAGATGAAATGATGAAAAGGCTTAATATTAAAAAATATTCGGTTGACGATATAAGAAAAAGTTTAAAAAGGTGTATTAACGAATCACTAGAATTATTATCAGAGTGTGAAATTATTTATGTTTCTTTTGATGTAGATAGTCTAGATCCAAGTATTTCTAATGGTACAGGAACAAGTGTTGAAAATGGCTTTACAGTTGATGAAGTGAAAAAAATACTAAACTTAATTGCCAATAGTGGAAAACTTAGTTGTTTAGAGATAACTGAAGTTAATCCAATACTTGACACAAAAGGTAACGCAATGTCTGAAGCAGCTTTTGATATTTTACAGGACATTACTAATAAATTAATTAGCAAATAAAAAAATAAATATAAGTATCTTTGAAACATGAATAGCACATTTAAAACTATAAAAGTTGATACTAGTAGTAAATATGTTTTTTCTGTTATACTTAATAGGCCTGCAAAAAAAAATGCTCTAAATAATTTATTAATTTCAGAACTTACACAAGTTTTTAATGATTTAAATAAAAATAATAATTGTAGAGTAATTANACTNTCATCATCGTCAGAAGTATTTTGCTCTGGTGCTGATTTAGACAGTTTAAAAATAATGCAAAACCAAGATGAAAATGATAATCTTGAAGATTCAAAAAAATTAATGGAACTTTTTAAATCAATTTTGTATAGCTCTAAGCTTACTATAGCAAAAGTTGATGGAGTCGCTATTGCAGGTGGTTGTGGATTAGCAACTGCATGTGATATAATATTTGCAAGCGAAAAAGCAAAATTTGGCTATAGTGAGGTTAGAATTGGTTTTGTGCCAGCACTAGTTAGCGTATTTATTAGCCAAAGAATAAATTACAGCAACGCAAAGGAATTATTTTTAACTGGAAAATTAATAAATGCAGAAAAAGCAAAAAATATTAATTTAATTAATTACTTGGTAAACAGCGANCAATTAGAATCTGAAATAAATAATTTTTGTATGAAATTCATTCAAAACTCATCACCTGAATCTGTTAAAATCACAAAGGAGCTTTTATTAAACTTCATGGAATTAGAAAATAAATTTGAAATAGCGAAAGACATAAATTCAAAATCAAGAAAAAATAAAGATTGTATTATTGGTATAAACGCATTTTTAAACAAAGAAAAAATTAACTGGTCATCTAAGAATTGAAATTTTGAAAAAATTTAATTTTAACACATATAATTTAAATAATAAGCAAAAATTAATTTTATCAATTATTATATTTTCTTTTAGTATTTTTCTATTTCTTGCCTTTAATTCTTACTGGAATAATTGGAAAATAGATCAAGTTAGAGGAGANCATACAGATATTCAGAATATTCTTGGNCCTGTTGGAGCTTTTTTTTCCAAAAANTTAATTACATCTTTTGGTATAAGTGCTTATATCATTAATATCATTTTATTTACAATATCCTTAAAACTAATCAATAAAATTAAAAGTAAATATTTAGATTTTTTGACAAACATATCTCTTTTTATGTTCTGGCTTATGTTGCTTTCTAGTTTTTTGTTTCCAGGAAAACTTTCTGGTAATCTAGGTGATAATATTATTAATTTTTTAATTAAAAATATTGCTAAAACAGGTGTTTGGATAGTAATAATTTCTTACCTAATTATTTTGATAATTATTTTTTCAAAAAATTATCCTAAAATAAATTTTAACATTATAAAAAAAATATTTAACATAAAACAAATTATCAAAAAAAAATCTAAAGAATCTAAGAACAACATTACTTCCAAAAATGAAATATCAATTGATATAACAACTCAAAAAAAAGAAATTAATAAAGAAAAAATAATTGATGAAAATTTAAAAAAACAGAAAGATTTAGATTTTATTAATGTAAAAACTGCTAATGAAGAAAAAAGTGTAAAGGAAAATAATCAAGAAAATGTTTTACAACAATATGGGGAATATAACCCTAGAATGGAGCTTGAAAATTATATTTTTCCAAAATTAGATTTATTAAAAAAATACGATAATTCAATATCTATTAATAAAGAAGAGCTAAATGAAAATAAGCAAAATATTATAGATACATTAAGGAATTTTGGAATAGAAATCACTCAAATGAGTGCTGAAGTAGGTCCAACAATTACTCTTTATGAAATTGTACCAAAAGAAGGTATAAAAATTTCTAAAATAAAAAGTTTAGAAGATGATATTGCTCTCAGAATNAAAGCTTCAGGTGTTCGAATCATTGCCCCTTTACCTGGGAAAGGAACAATTGGAATAGAAGTTCCCAATCAAAATCCAAGTATGGTTTCAATGAGATCTGTTCTATCTTCAGAAATATTTCAAAAATCTGAATTGGAATTACCATTAGCAATAGGGAAAACAATATCGAATAATACTTTTATAACTGACTTAACCAAGATGCCACATTTATTAATGGCAGGTGCTACAGGTCAGGGAAAATCTGTTGGATTAAATGCTGTTATATGCTCAATATTATTTAAAAAACATCCGTCAGANGTAAAATTNGTTTTAGTTGATCCAAAAAAAGTAGAANTAACTCTTTATAATAAATTAAAAAGACATTTTTTAGCCAAACTACCTAACAATNCTGAACCTATTACCACAGATACAAAACAAGTGATAAAAACACTTAAAAGTTTATGTCTTGAAATGGATAATAGATACAATTTGCTCAAAGCGGCTCAAACTAGAAATATCATTGAATACAATGAAAAATTTAAATTAAGAAAACTAAACCCACAAAAAGGACATAAATTTCTCCCTTATATTATTTTAATTATNGATGAATTTGCTGATTTAATAATGACAGCTGGTAGAGAAATCGAAACTCCTATTGCAAGATTAGCTCAACTAGCAAGAGCAATAGGGATACATTTAATTATTGCAACACAAAGACCTACTACAAATATTATTACTGGAACTATAAAAGCCAATTTTCCNACCAGAATAGCATTCAGGGTGTCACAAGGAATAGATAGTAAAACTATTTTAGATTCTATGGGGGCTAATCAACTTATAGGNAGAGGGGANATGTTAATTTCTACTGGAAACGAACTAATTAGACTTCAATGTGCATTTATTGATACTCCGGAAGTTGAAAAATTAACATCGTTTATTGAAGAACAAAAAAATTATCCAAAACCCTATGAATTACCTGAAATAATCGATGAAAATTCNGATAAAGAGAGTAAAATAAAGTCCAACGAAAGAGATGTATTATTTGTTGAAGCTGCAAAGCTTGTACTTAGACAACAAAAAGGTTCAATTGGTATGATTCAACGAAAAATGAGCATTGGTTTTAATAGAGCTGGCAGAATTATGGATGAATTAGAAGATGCAGGAATTGTTAGTGCAGGATCAGGAAGTAAACCTAGAGAAGTTCTAATAAATAGTGAAGAAGAATTATTTATAATACTAAAGTCAAAAGATGAATAAAGTTATTTTTTTTATCACNATAAGTATAATTTTTTCNTTTTCACAATCAAATCAAATAAAGATTAATGAAACTAAAAAAAGAATTTTTGACAACTCATGTAATAATCCTTTTATAATTTCAGGAACTTACTTAAACAATGAAATATACATTTTAAAATCCCAATCTAAATTTTATTTCAAAATACATAATAACAATAAAATACTTTCTGAAATTATTTCTGATGGAAATAGTATGTGGAACATAAATTATGAATATCAAGAAATAAGTATTTATTCACTTACTTATAAAGAAAAAGAAAATTGTTATTTAATTAATCAGGTTTTCGATCGNATAGAAAATTGGACAATAAATGATAACACCAACCTAATTCAATCTAATAATGGCTGGGTAATAATGGAAGAATCATACAGTCAATATATTGAAGACTGTGAAATAGGTGTATTTGATTTAGAAACAATAAATAAAAAATATAAAATTATAGGAAATATTAATTTAATTTGGATTGAAAATAATCTTAAATCATCAACTGCTAATTTACCTATNGAATATACATTTAATTTAGATTCAAATAAATTTTTAAAAGAAAATCCTGAATTTGAATTAATTGATTTACGCTAATANTTTTCTTCTANTTTTTTTANATCAAAATTATTATAATACCACATATCAAATATATTATTTCGATAAAAATTTTTATCATCTAATGAAAATTTATATTTGGCACCTAAAATGTTAACTTTTCTATTAATTAACTTAGAATCATAGATTAAATACTCAAAAAAATATTTTCCAGTTTGATATCCTTTAATTAAATGTTTATTCCTTGGATCAGAATTAAACAATTTGTGAAAATTAATTATAAAATCATTATAATTATAATTNAAATTTTTATTGCTNGCAAAGTGAACATTCAAATTATTTAATTCATANGTAGGTATTTGTTGAAAGTTTTTTTCATTTATTTTATCCATACAAAAAACAACCAAAGAACTATCTCTTTTAAATGCATGAATTTTTGAAATTAAATCAATAACAAAAACAGGGTCACTTTCAGGGATAATAATTAAGTTTTTAAAGTCTATTGTATCAAGTTCATGATGTATTGAATCTAAAGTTGGGTTAATAGTGGAAATGTCCTTAAAATTCATATTATGATTAAAATTATATTTAACAGCATTTCTTCTATTATCGTCTCTTAAAGACAAGGTGTCATTTTTTGAGAAAATCGAAATATTATAATCATAATATTTTTCTGAAATAAATTTAGAGATGTATTTTAATTGATCTAACTCATTACATTCAGTAAAAAAAATATTGTTTGAATAATTNGTAGAATTGATATTATTAATGTAGGGAGATACCACTAATGTTTTTGATTCATAAAAAAAATCTTTAACTATATTAAAATTTTTCTGATACATTGGNCCAACTATCAAATCCATATTTTTCAAAGAATCTAATAATACTTTTACTGAATCAGTATTTTGATAAGTATCATAGACATATAAATCAATATAATTTCCTTTTTCAGTGAATTCGTTAATTGAAAATAAAAATCCCTTGTAAAAATCAAGAGATTTATATTGCGTATAGTGTAAATCTGAAATTTTTAAATTATTATTTTGATACAAGGAAGTATCAATAAGATTTGTGTTAAAGGGTAATAATAAAGCTACTTTAATACTATTATAATTATTATTTAACAAATCCTTTTTTGGAATTAAAATTTCTCTTCCATGAAAGTTATGTAGATATATAGATCCTTTTAAAAATGGGTTATAATAAACTAATTCTCTTCTAGATACATTATATTGAGATTTTAGNGTATAAAATGTATCATGAAGCTGAACCGTATGCTTCAAAAAACGCTCATCTTCTTGTTCATTAAATTGACAGAACATAAAAAAAGGAATTAATAAAAAAAAGAATAGTTTTTTCATTTTTTAAATTTTATTCCCACTCAATTGTTGCAGGTGGTTTGGAACTTATGTCATATACAACTCTATTAACTCCCGAAACTTTATTTATTATTTCATTTGATATTTTAGCTAAAAAATCATTAGGTAAATGAGCCCAATCAGCNGTCATACCATCNGTTGATGTTACAGCCCTTAAGGCAACAACATTTTCATAAGTTCTTTCATCTCCCATTACACCAACACTTTTGATAGCTAACAACATAGCTCCTGCTTGCCAAACTTTATTATATAAACCATCTTCCTTTAATCCATTAATAAATATAAAGTCTACTTGACGTAATATATTAATTCTTTTTTTATTTACTTCNCCTATAATTCTNATAGCTAACCCAGGACCTGGAAATGGATGACGTTGTAAAATTTCTTTTTTAACCCCCAATGAATGACCTATTTTTCTTACTTCATCTTTAAATATTTTTCTTAAAGGCTCAATAACTTTTAATTTCATTTTTTCTGGCAAACCACCAACATTGTGATGTGATTTAATTGTAGCTGATGGACCACCAGTAGCTGAAATAGACTCAATAACATCTGGGTAAACTGTACCTTGACCTAACCATTTAACATCACCTATTTTTTTGCTCTCTCTTTCNAAAATATCAATAAATTTTTTTCCAATAATTTTTCTTTTTGTTTCTGGATCAGAAACTCCATCTAAAGCATTTAAAAAATCATCTTCGGAATCAACACCTGTAATATTTAAACCCATTGATTTATAAGAGTTTAATACTTCATTAAATTCATTTTTTCTTAAAAGACCATTATTTATAAAAAAACAAAATAAATTATTTCCAATTGCACGNCTTAATAAAGCAGCTGATACTGTTGAATCAACNCCTCCAGAAAGACCTAAAATAACTTTGTCATTACCAATTTTATTTTTTATTGAATCAATTGTACTATCAATAAAAGAATCAACAGTCCAATCTTTCGACATTAAACAAATATTAAATAAAAAATTACCCATTATCTTTGAACCATGATCGGTATGATAAACTTCAGGGTGAAATTGCAATGCATATATATTATCAAAACTAAAACCTGCTATTTTAACATCTTCAGTACTAGAGATAATTTTTGCTTGTCTTGGTAATTTAAAAATTGTATCACCATGAGACATCCAGACTTGGGAATTTTGCTCTAAACCATCCATTAAAACACTAGTATCAGAAATGAAATTCAATTTAGCTCTTCCATATTCTCTATTTTTTGATCTGACTACTTCTCCTCCATATATCTTAGCAATTAATTGAGCACCATAACATAAACCTAAAATCGGGATGTTTTTTGGTAAAAAAGATAAATCAACTGATGGTGAATCAGTTTCATTAACTGAACATGGACCTCCTGATAATATAATTCCCTTTACATTTTTATTTATACTTTGAAATTTATGATAAGGAATAATTTCTGAATAAACACTTAATTCTCTTACCCTTCTTGCAATTANTTGAGTATACTGGGAACCAAAGTCTATAATTATTATTTTTTCCATTACTTAACAAATCTATTTAAAATCCTTCTAAAATAACATAATCTTTTTCTAATGGTTTAAGATTTTCAACTAATATGTTAAAAAATTTAGAGCCATATTTCATATAATAAGGTATATAGCTTGACGCTCTCTCTTGAATTATACCATTAAAATATATTTTATCAAACAAATCATTAATTTTNTTTAATGCTACTAAATGATTACTTTTTTGACCTTTTATAAGTTTTTTTTCCAACTTAATTAAGTCTTTAATTATTTTATTCGAAACTATCTCAGTGTNCAGATTTAATCCATCATTAATTGATACTGATTTACTCTTAATAGATTTTAAGATTTTTTCAATTTTTAGTAATTCTTCTTTCAAATTAAATTTAACATTTGTTTTTAAATATTTACTTGAAATAAATTCTTTAGAATTAAATAAATCTAAAGCTTTGAGNTTANATTTATTTAATGTTTGCANATCTTTTTCTGAAAGGTTTAAAATAAAATTTCTCAAAATTAAAACAGGAAAATCTATATTNTGTTTTTTAAATAAACTTTTTAATTGGAGCCAGTATGATATTTCGGAAGGCCCACCTATGTATGCTAAATTTGGTAATATTTTTTCTTGATACAAAGTTCTTAAAATTACATTAGGACTAAATCTTTCAGGGTTATTTTTTAATTCATGAATCAACTCATTAAGAGACCACTCTTTTGATTTATCTTTAAGATAAAATATATCTTTATTTCGTATAATTTTAATTCTTAATGAATCTCTAAAATAAAATATATTGTTATCCATCGGATTTAAAATAGGCTTATAATTTTTTGATAATTTTTTATTCGTTTTTTCAATTTCTATACACGCATAATTGTTTTTAAGCTCTAATTCTAAATTAGAAATAAAGTTTTTTTTAAGTAAAGGATCATTAGCATCAAGAATTACTAATCCATAAGAAGAAAAAAAATAAGTTAATAGAGCACGATGAGCGTTAACATAATTTTTGTTGTTACTATAAATATTCTTAAANACATCAAGTAATTCTTTTTTGTATAAATAATTACTTGTTCCTAAATCAATTTCATCTAATAAAAAATTTATTCCTTTTGTTGAAAAATTACTTACAGGTTGATTAACATAATTAACATTCCAATTATAAGTTTTTTTAAAAATGTTGCATGATTTAATTTCCTCAAAATCATGATCCTCAGTCGCCATCCAAAAAATTGGAATAATCTTTTTATTTAGTTGATTTGAAAGTTGATTAGATAAATTTATGACATTAATAATTTTATAAATTAAAAATAGAGGAGATGCTAAAATATTTAACTGATGACCAGTTGTTACTGTTTGAGAATTATTTAATAATAATGAAGAAATGTTAGTNTTAACCTTATTTAAATCTGACTTATAAAAATTTGTTTTTTTGTATTGCTTACTAATAACTGAAACTAGATTTTCTCTCTGATTCTTATCTATTTTTTTATTAAAATTAAAAGTCGAATAATCAATTGGAAATGAACTAATATATTTTTCAACTTTTTTATCAAAATTCGAGTAATCTATAACGAGTTTTGATAAAATATCAACTTTTTTTAATTCTATTATTTTTTTTCTAATCATTTAATAAATAATGAATCTACAAATTGCTGTTTATCAAATAATTGTAAATCATCTACACCTTCTCCGACTCCTATGTATTTTATAGGAATATTAAGTTGATCACATATCCCTATTACAACTCCTCCTTTAGCTGTNCCATCTAACTTAGTTAAAGCTAAATGATTTATATCAATGACTTTAACAAAGTTTTTAGCTTGTTCAAGTGCATTTTGACCTGTTGAAGCATCTAAAGCGAGTACTAATTCATGCGGGGAATCAGGAATTAATTTACTACAAACATTTTTTATTTTTAAGAGCTCATTCATTAAATTAACTTTATTATGTAATCTNCCAGCAGTATCGATTAAAACATAATCAATGTCTTTTGATAATGCTGATTGAATGGTATCAAAAACTACCGATGCTGGATCAGAGCCAATTTTTTGTTTAACTATAGGGACATCTACCCTATCAGCCCATGAAGACATTTGCTCAATCGCGGCAGCTCTAAATGTATCTGCAGCNCCTATTAAAACTTTTTTATTTTCATTCTTTAAAACTTTAGCTAACTTACCTATTGTAGTTGTTTTACCNACTCCATTAACTCCTACAAACATAATAACATAAGGTTTTTTAGATTGCATTTGCTCAATGTTCAATTTATTATCAACTGAAATAAGNTCTACTATCTTTGACTTTAAAATTGTCATTAACTCATCCTCATTCAAATAACCTTTTTTTGCAACATAATCCTCTAATGAGTCAATTATTTTAACAGTTGTTGAAACACCCATATCAGATGATATGAGCAACTCCTCTAATTCTTCTAAAATAGTCGCATCAATTTTATTTTTACTTGCAAAAAATCTATTTAATTTTCCCCAAAAGCTAGATTTTGTTTTGGAAAGACTCTCATCAAGTTTTTTCTTTTTATTTTCAGATGAAAAATCAAAAAAACTTGTTTTAGTTTCTGGTGTTTCATTGATTTTTTTAATAGCCTCTTTTTCCCCACCTTCTAGAACTTGACCTTTCTCTTGTTTAATATTAACTTCATCCTCAATTACTGGATCTTCGACTTGCTCNACNACTTCATCCTCAATTACTGNNTCTTCNACTTGCTCNACNACTTCATCCNCAATTACTGTAGTCNTCNACTTGCTCAACAACTTCATCCTCAATTACTNGGTCTTCAACTTGCTCAACAACTTCATNTTCAATTACTNGGTCTTCNACTTGCTCAACAACTTCATTTTCAATTACTNGNTCTTCAACTTGCTCAACAACTTCATCCTCAATTATTGGAGCTTGATCTTTGTTTAATACTTCTCTGTCTTTTTTAATTGATTTCTCGTCTNTTTTATGTATATGATTTTGTGAAGATTTTTTTTCTTGTAAATCTTTTTCTTCTTTTGTACTAGAAAATATTTTCTTTATTTTTTTAAAAAAACCCATAGCTAAGTTGATTATAATATAATTTCAAATATAGACTAAAAGAAAAAATTATATGTAATAATAGATTATTGTTTTTCGAAAAAACTTTTTAACTGATCTTTAGCAACGATTGCTTCTTTAAATTGATAAGAATCTTTTTTTGTTGAGCGAACCATTTTTATTGCTTTAGTAAAATCTTTTGCTCCTCTTTTTTGCAACGAAGCAACTACTTTTTTTGCCATAACTAAATTATTTTATTTCTTTATGAATAGTATACTTCTTTAGTATAGAGTTAAACTTTTTAATCTCCATTCTATCAGGAGTGTTTTTTTTATTCTTAGTTGTTATATATCTTGAAGTTCCAGGCTTACCACTAGTCTTATGCTCTGTACACTCTAATATAACTTGAACTCTATTACCTTTTTTTGCCATTCCTTAATTTATTGAAGTGCAATTTTAAGCAAAAAACATGAATGAAACAAAAAAAATGTATTTAATTTTCTCTATAGATACTAGCAAATTGCACTATTTAATTTTCTTTACATTAATTAAAAACAAATCATTTGCGATTTTAAAATCCTTTTCTTTAATATTTAATAACTCTATTTCTTTCCAGTTTTCAGTTGGATAGACCCAATCAAATTCTAATTCATTTATTTTCACAAGTAATGGCATTTCAAATCCTGGTAAGGCTTTCCATCTAAAGTTTAAATAATTTCTTTTATCTCGTTTAGTAATAAAATATTCAAAAACAGGTAATTCTGCTTTGAATAAATATTGCTGAAAAAAAACTGTTAAATCATTACCATAATGAGTCTCTATATATTTTACAACATCATAAGTATCGACTATTTGATGTTTAAATTCTAATTGAATGCCTTTAATAGCATCAAACCACATAGAGTCATTATTAAAGCAACTTCTTAAAGTATGTAAGATCCAGCTACCTTTATAATACATATCTGTAGATGAAAATTTTTCAGACTTAATAGGAACATCATTTAGGATTTTATTTTTCTGATAATTTAAATATGTAATCATTTCATTATAACTATACATTTCTTCAACATATAAGGCTTCTGAATAAGTGGCAAAAGATTCATGTATCCACATATCACCTATATCTCCCATACTTACACTATTACCCCACCATTCATGAGCTGTTTCATGAATAATAATAAAATCAAAGTCAATATTTTCAGGATAATTACCTAAGTAGCCTTTTTTAAATTTATTTCCATATGCAATACAACTCTGATGTTCCATTCCTAGATAAGGAGTTTGAACAAGACAGTATCCATCTTCATAAAATGGATATGGACCAAACTTATCTTCAAAAAAGTGAAGCATTGGACTAACTTGAGAAAAGTGACTTTTAGCTTTAACATAATCTTCAGGAAGAACATAATAATCAAGATGAAGTAAGCCTAGATGTCCATTTAAAGTGTCCGAGAAGCTTTTATAATTAGCTATATTTAAAGTGACATTGTAATTATTAATTGGGTTTATTGTCTTCCATATAAAAGTAGATTTTTCTTTTTTATTGATAACTGTATCTTTATTTAAAATCAAATTTCCATTTGATACAGCTTTTAAGCCTTTTGGGACAGTAATACTTAATCGAACACTATCAGGTTCATCATTTAAATTATCATGATTAGGCCACCATATACTAGCCCCATCTCCTTGACAAGCGACACCAACCCATGGGTCACCATTAGCATCTTTTTCCCAAACAAACCCTCCACTCCAGGGTGGTCTCTCTGCAATTATAGGTTTTCCTTTATAAAAAACATTTAAAATGTAATTATCTTTTTTTTTAAAATTTTTAGCTAAGTAGACCTTAATTACATCATTTTTATGAACATATTCACACTTTTGATTTAAAAATAAAACACTATCCACAACAAATTGATTTGACAAATCAATTTTAATTGAATCATTTAAGTTTTTAGAATGAAAATGAATTTTGTTATTACCAGAAATAAATTTACTCTCGATATCAATGTCGAGAGTGAGATCATAGAATCTAACATCTAATTCTTGAGAAAAAATTGTTTTAGAAAAAATTAATAAAATTACTAAAAGAAAGTAACGTGACACTACTTTAATTTACCTTCTTTTAAGACAGCAGAAATACCCTTTTTGTTAATAGTTCTTAAAGCAGATGCAGATACTTTTAATGTCACCCATCTATTTTCTTCGGAAAGAAAAAACTTCTTTTTGATTAAGTTTATATTAAACTTTCTTTTAGTTTTCTTATTTGAGTGAGAAACATTATTACCCACCATTGCTTTTTTACCTGTTATCTGACAAACTCTAGACATAATAAATAAATTAGACGCCAAATATAATAGCTTTTATAAAAATAAACAAACTAAATTATCTGCTCTCTCAATAAATTTAAAGATAACCTAGATACTGCAATTATATTTGTTTTACGATCAGAGGATAATTTTAACATTTTTGTAATTGTTTTATCACTAGTAGAACAAGCAATCCAAACAATACCAAATAAATCTTCAGAAACATTTGAGTCAATATATCCTGTAGTTGACAAACTAAAATCCGAGTTAAATTTATCTTTAACCTTTTCTGCCATCTGAATTGCAACCTCTTTACTAACTGCTGTTTTATCTTTAATGAGTTCTTTAGATATATTTAAAACTTTAGTTTTAGCAGCATTAGAATATACACATACACTACCTCTAAAAAAAAGTGATGAATTTGAAAAGGAAGTAAGTAAATAAGATAGATAACCACCTGTGCAACTTTCAGCAACAGATACAGTTATTTTATTTTTTAAAAGAAATTTATTAATAAAACCTTCAAAAGATTCTTTTTTAAAACTAAAGATAGAATGTCCTAAGATATTTTTTAAATCAAACTTTACTAAATCAAATTGATCTTCAAAATTAATTGACGAAGAAAAAAATCTTAGTTTAACAACAACATTTTCAGGGAGATATGACATTGATACATTAATATTTTTATTTGATTCAAAATTAGCAAGAAGCTTAATTAATTTAGACTCATGCACACCTATAACATTCACTTGTAAAAAGTTTGTTAAATCTCTCTTTTCTTTAACTAATAATGGAACAACTTCATCAGTAAACATTTTTTTAAGTTCAATGGGAACACCTGGTAAAGCAATAATACTAACACCCTTAAAAAAATAATTTACACCAGGTGCTGTTCCGATACTATTATTAATCAATGAAGTTGGTTTTTGTTGAAAAAACTGAGCTAAAGCCTCATTAGTCAAATCATCACTTGTTGGGCCTAATCCACCACTCAAAATAATTAGATTAAAATCAAAATCAATTTCATTTTGTATGCTATTAATATCATCATTAATAAATACAATTTTAGTTGTCTTAATGCCAATTTCAAATAATTCTCTAATTAAAAAAGATGAATTTGTTTCTTTAGTGAACCCACTTAAAATTTCATTTCCAATAATAATTAATTTGCAGCTCAATTTTAGATAGATAAATTATAAAATAGAGGATAAATTTTCATCTAATAAATTTAAATGTTTTTCTATGTTAATTTTTTCTAAGTTATTTTTTTTTTGAAACTTA